>NZ_JAVRHI010000319.1:0-7649 GCF_034105845.1 Streptomyces sp. CRN 30
GGCCGCGCCCGGCACGGGGGCGGCGGGCGCCGTCGGGTCGGGCGCCGGGGCCGCGGGCGGGCGCGTGGGGAGCTCCTCACGCATGAGGACGAGGGGCACGGTCGAGGAGCTGGAGGCGGCGGGGCTCGGCACGCCCTTGACGGTGCCGTCGGGGTCCAGGAAGACGGGGTCGCCGCCGGGGACCATGCCCAGCTCGCGCGCGCGGCGCTGCAGGGCGTCGGGGGCCGCGTAGGCGTCCACGTCCCGCTGCAGCGCCTGTTCCTCGTCGGTGAGGCTCTTGGTCTCCTCCTTGAGGTCGCCGAGCCGGAACGATCCCTCGCTGAGCGCGGAGTTCAGCACGAGCAGACCGATCAGCCCGCCGCCCAGGAGGAGCACGACCAGGAGCACGAACGGGGTGCGCGCGGCCTGCCCGGACGCCGTGGGGAGGAGCCGCGCGAGCCGGGCGGCCCGCCCCCTCAGTTCGGGTTTCCTACTCACGCGCCCTCCCTGCCGGTCGACTCACGCGCCCCTCGCCCCCTTCTGCCTTCTGCTCGTCCGCCTCACCCTGTGTTCCAGGTGCTCTCGGTGCTCTCGGTGGCCTAGGCGTCCTCGCGGATGCGCTCCGCTCCGCGCAGCCGGGCGGGAGCGGCCCGCCGGTTCTCGGCGACCTCGTCCTCGGTGGGAAGTTCGGCACCGCGGGTGAGCAGCTTGAGCCGGGGCTGGTAGCGCTCGGGGACGACGGGCAGCCCGGGCGGCGCGGTGGTGGCCGCTCCGGCCGCGAGCACCTGCTTGACCAGCCGGTCCTCCAGCGACTGGTACGACAGGACGGCGATCCGGCCGCCGACCGCGAGGGCCTTCACGGCCGCGGGGACCGCCCGCTCCAGGACCGTCAGTTCGCCGTTGACCTCGATGCGCAGTGCCTGGAAGGTGCGCTTGGCGGGGTTGCCGCCGGTGCGCTTGGCGGCCTGCGGGAGGGCGTCGCGGATCAGCTCCACGAGGCGGGCGCTGTTGGTGAACGGCTCCTTCTCACGCTCGCGGACGACCGCGGAGACGATCCGCTTGGCCTGCTTCTCCTCGCCGTACGCGCGCAGGATCCGCACCAGTTCACCGGCCGGGTAGGTGTTGAGCACCTCGGCCGCGCTCATCCCCGTCGTCTGGTCCATGCGCATGTCGAGCGGGGCGTCCTGCGCGTAGGCGAAGCCGCGGTCGGCCTCGTCGAGCTGCATGGAGGAGACGCCGAGGTCGAACAGGACGCCCTGCACGCGCGGGACGCCGAGGCGGTCGAGCACCTCGGGCAGTTCGTCGTAGACGGCGTGGACCAGGGTGGCGCGCTCGCCGAAGGGCGCGAGCCGCTCGCCGGACAGGCGCAGCGCCTCCTTGTCGCGGTCCAGGGCGACGAGGCGGGCCTCGGGGAACCGGGTGAGCAGCGCCTCGCTGTGGCCGCCGAGTCCGAGGGTGCAGTCGACCACGACGGCGCCGGGCTCCGTGAGGGCCGGGGCCAGCATGTCCAGGCACCGCTGGAGCATGACGGGAACGTGGCGGCTGTTGCTCAAGGGGCCCTCTCAGGTCCGGCGCGGCGTCACGCACCGCCGGGTCCCCGCCCTCGCCCGGCCGGCGCCGGGCGGCACCGGAGGCGTCAGCCGACCGGGAGCGGGAGGAGGCCGAGCCGTACGTGCGCGCCGCGCACGCGGGGAGGGACCGGACGGTCGCCGGCCCTCCTTCGATGTCAGTCCAGCAGGGGGAACCTCGCCTCCCGCTTCGCGTCACTTTAGTCCACGGTCCCCCGCGGTCAATCAACCGGCCTGCGCGTCGCGGCCCCGCCGGCCGACGGACGGCGAAAGGGCCGGAACCACCCGCCCGGCCGCCCCCGCGGAGCCCTTGTGGAGTACCTCACAACAAGCGTCACGGCTGTTCTTTGTCCATGCTCACAGCGCGCCCGCGAAGCCGGTGACCAGTAACGTCGTAGCCATGACGACTTCCGCACCAGTACCCACCGGACCCGACGCCCCCATACCCTCCCAGGGCACCGTCACCGACCGGCTCGTCGACGCGAACGAGCGGTACGCCGACGCGTTCGCCGACCCGGGGATGGACGCGCGCCCCGTCCTCCAGGTCGCGGTCGTGGCCTGCATGGACGCCCGCCTGGACCTGCACGCCGCACTCGGCCTGGAGCTGGGTGACTGCCACACCATCCGCAACGCGGGCGGGGTCGTCACCGACGACGTCATCCGCTCCCTGACCATCAGCCAGCGGGCGCTCGGCACCCGCAGCGTGGTGCTGATCCACCACACCGGCTGTGGTCTGGAGTCCCTCACCGAGGAGTTCCGGCACGAACTGGAGATGGAGATCGGCCAGCGCCCGTCGTGGGCGGTGGAGTCGTTCCGGGACGTCGACCAGGACGTGCGGCAGTCGATGCAGCGGGTGCGCACCTCGCCCTTCCTGCTGCACACCGACGACGTACGCGGCTTCGTCTTCGACGTGAAGACGGGTCTGCTGCGCGAGATCGACCCCGTGTAGCCCGTTTTCGTCACCCGGCCCGGGGCAGTGGGACCGCTACATCGAGCTGTCGCAACCGGTTGCACCGCGCCCAAAAGACCACGAGCCCGGCATATCGCGAGCAGTTGTCCACAGGCGAGTGACACGAATCGGTAACGGCGGCAAGAATGCGGGTGTGGCGTCACGCGGAACTTTTCACGCGTGGTGTCCGTGTTCCGGGGTGGGCCGGTCCGCGACGCGGGGCGTCGGCCCGGGGAGTTGGGGTTTCTCCTGCTCCTCCAGTGCTAGGGGAAGGGCCGAGGAGGGCCGGGTGACGACCTATGACGATCGAGCGAGCCTCACAGATCTGACCGCCACTGTGGATCGGGTCCGCAGTTCGGTCGAGGAAGTGATCGAGGGCAAGCCGGAGGTCGTACGGCTTTCGCTGACCGTGCTGCTCGCCGAGGGACATCTGCTGATCGAGGATGTGCCCGGCGTCGGCAAGACCATGCTGGCCAAGGCGCTGGCGCGGTCCATCGACTGCTCGGTGCGCCGCATCCAGTTCACGCCCGACCTGCTGCCGTCGGACATCACGGGTGTGTCCATCTGGGACCAGCAGCGGCGGGACTTCGAGTTCAAGCCCGGGGCGATCTTCGCGCAGATCGTGATCGGCGACGAGATCAACCGCGCCTCGCCGAAGACCCAGTCCGCGCTCCTGGAGTCGATGGAGGAGCGCCAGGTCACCATCGACGGCCACAGCTACGAGCTGCCGAGCCCGTTCATGGTGGTGGCCACGCAGAACCCGGTGGAGATGGAGGGCACCTATCCCCTGCCGGAGGCGCAGCGCGACCGCTTCATGGCGCGGGTCTCCGTCGGCTATCCGAGCGCGGACGCGGAGCTGCGGATGCTGGACGTGCACGGCGGCCCCTCGCCGCTGGAGGACATGCAGCCGGTGGCCCACGCGCACGAGATAGTCAAACTGGTCGAGGCCGTGCGCGCCGTGCACGTCGCCGAGCCGGTCCGGCGGTACGTGGTCGACCTCGTGGCGGCCACCCGCACCCACCCCGATCTGAGACTCGGCGCCTCGCCGCGCGCCACGCTGCACCTGCTGCGCGCGGCGAAGGCGTCCGCCGCCCTCAGCGGCCGGCAGTACGCGCTGCCCGACGACGTGCAGGCGCTCGCCGTGCACGTCCTGGCGCACCGTCTGCTGCCCACCGCTCAAGCCCAGTTGAACCGCCGGACGGCCGAACAGGTCGTCCAGGACATCCTGCAGCGCATCCCCGTCCCCTCGGCCTCCCAGTCGCCGAACGGCATCCCCGTGAGCCGCGGCCCGTCCGCGTTCGGCCGGCCGCCCCGGAGTCTGTGATGACCGCCGCGGCGCCGGCCCCCGCCCCGGAGCGCGACGACGACAAGGGGGGCCTGCGCACCACGCTCGCCGGCCTCACCACCCGGGGACGCTCCTTCCTGGCCGCCGGGGCCGCCGCCGCGGTCTGCGCCTACGTCCTCGGGCAGAGCGACCTGCTCCGGGTCGGCCTGCTGCTGGCCGTGCTGCCGGTGGTCTGCGCGATCGCGCTGTTCCGCACCCGCTACCGGGTCTCGGGCAACCGTCGCCTGACCCCCGCGCGCGTGCCCGCCGGCGCCGAGGCCCGCGTCCACCTGCGGATGGAGAACGTCTCGCGGCTGCCGACGGGGCTGCTCATGCTCCAGGACCGGGTGCCGTACGTCCTCGGTCCGCGCCCGCGGTTCGTGCTGGACCGGGTGGAGGCCGGGGGCCGCCGCGAGGTGTCCTACCGGGTGCGCTCGGACCTGCGGGGCCGCTATCCGCTGGGCCCGCTGCAGCTGCGCCTGACCGACCCCTTCGGCATGTGCGAGCTGACCCGCTCCTTCTCGGCGTACGACACCCTGACGGTCGTCCCGCGCGTGGAACCGCTGCCGCCGGTCCGCTTCGGCGGCGAGGCCAGGGGGTACGGCGACGGGCGGCAGAGCTCGCTGGCCCTCGCGGGCGAGGACGACATCATCCCGCGCGGCTACCGGCACGGCGACGACCTGCGCCGGGTGCACTGGCGCTCCACCGCCCGCCACGGCGAGCTGATGGTGCGCCGCGAGGAACAGCCGCAGCGCGCGCGGTGCACGGTGCTGCTGGACACCCGGGGCGCCGCCTTCGCGGGCGCCGGTCCGGGCTCGGCCTTCGAGTGGGCGGTCTCCGGCACGGCGTCCGTCCTGGTGCACATGCTGGAGCGGGGCTTCTCCGTACGGCTGCTCACGGACACCGGCAACGCGGTGCCGGGCGAGGGCACCGACGGGTTCGCCGGCACGAGCCAGGGGTCCGCCGACGCGGCGGGCCTGATGATGGACACCCTCTCGGTGATCGACCACTCCGACGGTACGGGGCTGTCGCGCGCGTACGACGTGCTGCGCGGCGGGAACGAGGGACTGCTGGTGGCCTTCTTCGGCGACCTCGACGAGGAGCAGGCGGCGGTGGTCGGCCGGATGCGCCGGCGCAGCGGCGGGGCGGTCGCCTTCCTGCTGGACGGCGGGGCGTGGGGGCACGATCCGTCCGACGCGCCCGCCGCCGGCGCCCCGGACCGGGGCGAGAGGACACTGCGGACGCTGAACGAGGCGGGCTGGACGGCCGTGCGCGTGGGGCGGGGCGCCGCGCTGGCGGACCTGTGGCGCCAGGCGGACCGGCAGCGTACGGGTACGGCCGCCGTGGCCGGTCCGGGTGGTACGGAGGGATGGTCATGAGCGGTCGGGCGAGGGTGGCGCTGTGCGCCTGGGCCGCCACGCTGACGGCGGCGTGCGCACTGCTGCCGCTGGTGGAGGACACCCTGTGGATCGTGCAGACGGCGTTCCTGCTGGGGGTGCAGAGCGTGGTGGGCGCCCTGTCCCGCCGGGTTCCGCTCGCCCGCCCGCTGACCGTGGCGGTCCAGGCGCTGGTGTCGCTGCTGCTGCTCACCCTGGTCTTCGCCCGGGAGCGGGCGCTCGCCGGGTTCGTCCCGGTCCCGGAGACCTTCGGGCACTTCTCCGGGCTGCTGCAGACGGGCGTGGAGGACATCGGGCGGTACGCGATCCCGGCGCCGCTGAGCGACGGCATCGAGCTGATGATCGTCGGCGGTGTGCTGGTCATCGGCCTCATGGTGGACGCCCTCGCGGTGACCTACCGCAGCGCCGCCCCCGCGGGACTCCCGCTGCTCGCCCTGTACTCGGTGGCCGCGGGGCTGTCCGACGGCGCGGCGTGGCTGTGGTTCGTGCTCGCCGCCGCGGGCTACCTGATGCTGCTCCTCGCCGAGAGCCGCGAGCGGCTCGCCCAGTGGGGCCGGGTCTTCGGCGGCGCGCCGAACGCCGCCGCCCCGGAGACCGGCCGGGCGGCACTCGCCCCGGTCCGCACCGGCCGGCGCATCGGCGCGGTGGCGCTGGGTGTCGCCCTGGTGGTGCCGCTCGCCCTGCCCGCGCTGGACGGCGGGCTGCTGGACGGTACGGGCACCGGGGTGGGGTCGGGGTCCGGGGGCGGCGGCACGATCTCCGCGGTGAACCCGCTGGTGTCGCTGCGCGACAGTCTGAACGTGGACCAGGACCGCGAGGTCATGTCCTACCGCACCGACAGCGAGCAGACACAGGACCTGTACCTGCGCATCGTCTCCCTGGACGAGTTCGACGGCACGGCCTGGAAGCCGGCCCAGCGGCGCGTCCAGGACGTGCCGGACCCGTTCCCGGCCCCGGCCGGGCTCGGCCCCGACATCAGGCGCACCGAGATCGCCACCCGGATCTCGGCGGCGCGGAACTACGGGCAGGACTGGCTGCCGATGCCCTACCCGGCGACGGGCGTGGACATCGCCGGCGACTGGCGCTACGAGCCGGTGGGCCGCACCCTCGTCGGCGACCGCGGGCAGAACACCCAGGGAATGAGCTACGGGGTGCGGAGCCTGATCACGCAGCCGACCGCGGAGCAGCTGGCGGGCGCGCCGGAGCCGCCGGAGGAGATCAGGCGGGAGTTCACGGACGTACCGCGGTCGCTGCCCCGGGTGGTGGCGCAGACGGCCCGTGACGTGACCGCGGACTCGGCGAACGACCACGAGCGGGCGGTGAAGCTCCAGGACTGGTTCGCGGTGAACGGCGGCTTCACCTACGACACCGAGGTGGAGGTGGGCAGCGGTTCGGCCGCCATCGCGCGGTTCCTGCGGGACAAGGAGGGCTTCTGCATCCACTTCTCCTTCGCGATGGCCGCGATGGCCCGCACGCTGGACATCCCCGCACGGGTCGCGGTGGGATTCACCCCGGGTTCCCCGCAGTCGGACGGTTCGATGACGGTGGGCCTGCGGGACGCGCACGCGTGGCCCGAGCTGTACTTCGAGGGGGTGGGATGGACCCGCTTCGAGCCGACCCCGACCCGCGGGACGACCCCGTCGTACGCGCAGACCGAGGCGCCGGGCGTCAGCGGTGTGCCGGACGTGCCCCGGCCCACGCAGTCGGCGTCCGCCGCGCCCTCGGCCGAGCCGTCGGCGAGCGAGAGCTGCACGCCGCGGCAGGACGGGCCGGTGCCGTGCGAGAGCGAGTCGCCGTCGGCCGGGGCGGGCTCGGGCGGTGACGGCCCGCGGTGGTACGTGATTCCCGGGTGGATCCTGGTCTCCCTCGCGGTGCTGGCGCTGCCGCTGCTGCCCATGCTGTGGCGGATGCGGATGCGCGCCGTCCGGCTCGGCGCACACGGCCGCACGGGGGAGGGCGCGGCCGTCCGCACGCTGGCGGCGTGGCAGGAGGTGACCGACACGGCGTGGGACCACGGGATCGCACCGGACGAGTCGCGGACGCCGCGCAAGGCCGCGGAGCGGATCGCGCGGCTCGGGCAGCTGGACGAGGCGGCCACGGCGGCGCTGCACCGCATGGCGGGGGCGGTGGAGCAGGTGCTCTACGCCCCGCGTCCGCAGCAGGCACCGGGCATCGCCCAGGACGCCCGCCAGGTCGCGGAGGCCCTGGGCGCGGGGGCCGGCCGTGGCACGCGGCTGCGGGCGCTGCTGGCCCCGCGGTCGGTGGTCCGCGTGGTCTGGGCGGCATCGGCCCGCTGGGCGGCGCTCAGGGCGGGACTGGCGGCCCGCCGCCCCACCACCCTGCGCCGGCCGTCCCGCCAGGGCGGCTGACCGGGTCCTGCCGCACCGCACGAGGCGCCGAACGACCGCGCCGCACGCCGGGTCAGCCCGGCG
>NZ_JAVRHI010000320.1:0-4015 GCF_034105845.1 Streptomyces sp. CRN 30
CTTCGCCGGGGACAGCGCCGACCCGGGGTCCACGGCGGCGGCCGCCGCGAGCCCGGTCCGGGGCGGGCCGCCGGGCGCGGCGAGGTCGAGGCTCTCGATGCCGCACCCGCCGTCCAGGAGCGCCGCCCAGGTGGAGGCCGCGTCTCCGCCGAGCGCCGTGGTCATGCCCACTCCGGTGATGACGGCGGTCTCGTCGCGGCCCGGTGCGGCCCGCCGTCGTGGGCTCACGCGGCGCCGCCGGCCGGGGCGGGGGCCAGCGGGGCGAGGTACTCGACGATCTCGCGTACGGTGTTCAGGCGCGCGGCGTCGTCCATCGGCACCTCGATCCCCCAGCGGTCCTCGATCGCGGCGACCAGTTCCAGCAGGGCCAGCGAGTCGACTCCGAGGTCGTCCTTCAGACCGCAGTCGAGGCCGACCTCCTCCACGGACACGTCCTCGACGGTGGCGGCGAGCAGTTCGCGCAGTGCGTCGAAGAGTTCGCGGTCGTCGGCTGTGGGCATCGGGGGTTCCTCCTGGCTCGGTGCCGGATTGACGCCGACAGCCTTTCCGACCGCCCGGAGCGGTAAGCGCGGGCCGCGGTGTGACGGCGGTGCGCCGGGAGCACACGAGGGGCGCCCGCCAACTCCCGCTGCTTCCGCGTGCGTTCGGACGCCCCGGGGTGAGGTTCAGGGGGCGGGGGGTCCGCCGCGTAAAGGGAGTTCGCGTGAGGCGTCAGAACACCGGGAGCGCCAGCAACGTACCGGAGTTGAGGACGAAGAGGCGGTTGCGGTCCCCGGCGACGGTGCGGCCGCCCGCCGCGCCGGTGAGGGGGTAGGTGACGGTCGGGGCCCCCACGCTCTCCCCCTGGCGGGGGAAGCCGCTCACGCCGGTGTCGTCGCCCTCGGCCAGCCAGACGCTGTCGGCCTGGATCACCGGCGGCTGCCACGGCGGGGTGACGCCCGCGATGAAGGCGGTCTGTTCGTCGTCGCCGTCGGTCCGCATCCGGCGCAGCACGTCCCCGTCGGTGAGGCAGACGATGCCGCCGGCGACGGCGGGCGGCCCCCAGCCGTACGCCCCGCGGCGGATCTCCTGGTACGGCTCGCGCGACCACACCTCCTCGCCGTCGGCCGCCCGGACCGCGGCGAAGGTGTGGCCGCCGAGGAAGACCACGCCCCCGTCGATCGCGGGCGCGAGGGCCGCCGCGGCCTGTTCTTCGCGCACCCATGCCTTCGTGCCGTCGGCGGCCTTGACCGCGACCACGTCCCCGGAGCCGCCGCACACGACGAGGAGTCCCGCGCCGAGCGCCGCCGCGGGGCGGCCGGTGAGGGCCAGCGGCGGGCGGCGCGTCCACCGCACCGAGGCGTCGGAGGCCGACACGCAGCGCAGCGCGCCCTCGGCGGTGAGGACGTAGACGTGGTCCGCGTCGGCGGCCAGCAGGACGTCGGCCCCGGCGTCGGCCGTCCACTTGGCCTCGCCGGTGGCGGCGACGTAGGTCCGCAGGACGCCGTCCTCGTCGGCGGTCGCGACCAGCCGGTCCCCGACCGACAGGTACCCGGCGTCGCCGCGCGCCTCCCCGGCCCGCCAGCGTTCCTTGCCGTCGGTGACCGCGTGGGCGACGACACCGCCGCCGTTCGCCGCGCACACCACGACGTCGCGGACCGGCAGCGGTCGCGCCGACCCCGCGTCGGCGACGTTCTCCAGCGGGCCCCACAGAGGGGTGAGCCGCCCGGTGTCGCCGACGGGTTCGGCGGCCTCCGCCTTCGCGGCCGCCGGTATGTCGAACGGGTCGGAGGAGGGCGCGCCGCCGCTCAGCCACCACGCGGTGCCGCCCGCGCCGGCCGCGACCAGGGCGCCGCCCCCCGCGAGCGCCAGCAGCAGCCCGCGCCGGGAGGGGCGCGGGCCGCCCGGCGCGCCCGCCGGGACCGTCGGCGCGCCGGCGGGTCCGGGCCGCTCGGTGGCCCGGCGGACCTCTTCCTCGCGCTGCCGGATGTCGTCCGCGAGGGGGCCGGTGGTCCAGAACCGGTCGCTGCCGGCCGGGGGCCGGGCGAAGTCGGCCACCTGGGCCGGCGAGGGCCGGGCGGCGGGGTCCTTCGAGAGACAGGGGGCGACGAGGTCGCGCAGCGGACCGGGCAGCGCGCCGAGGTCGGGGGTGCCGTGCACCACCTCGTAGAGCACGGCGGCGACCTCGGTGCCCGGGTAGGCGGGGCGGCCGCTCGCGGCGTAGGCGAGGACCGCGCCGAGGGAGAAGAGGTCGGCCGCCGGGCCGACGCGCTGTCCCAGTACCTGTTCGGGCGCGCCGTAGCCGGGGGTGACGGGGATCTGGCCGGTCATGGTGAGGGTCAGGCCGTGCTCGGGGCGGGCGATGCCGAAGTCGATGATCCGGGGGCCGCGGGAGGTGAGGACGACGTTCTGCGGTTTGAGGTCGCGGTGGACGAGGCCGGTGACGTGGATGTCCTTCAGGGTTCGGGCCAGGGAGCGGGCGAGTTCGCGCAGCAGGGCGTCGCCGAACGGTCCGTAGTGTTCCACGGCTTCGTCCAGGGTGGGTCCGGCGAGGAACTCGGAGGCGATCCACGGCCGTCCGGACTCGGGTTCGGCGGCGAGCACGCGCGCGACGCCCTCGCTGGTCACCGCGCGGGCGGTGCGTGCCTCGCGGACGAAGCGCTCGGCGAGGTGCCGGTCGTCGGCGAGTTCGGGCAGCAGCACCTTCACGGCGGCCGGGCCGCCGTGCGCGTCGCGGCCCAGGTAGACCTTGCCCATGCCGCCCGCGCCGAGGACGCCGACGATGCGGTAGGGGCCGAGGCGGAGGGGGTCTCCGGGGCCGAGCGGTTGCACGTGGGGTCCTTCCGGTGCGGGGTGCGGGATGCGGGCGGTCAGGTGCGGGGTGCGGGTGGTCAGTCGAGGGGCAGGGCGAAGGTCTCCTTCTCCCTGCGGACGTAGAGGTGGCCGCGTTCGGTGTCGGCGGTGAGGACGGTGGCGTCGGTGCTGAGGGTCCACGCCGCCTGCCGGGTCTTGATCTCCACGGCGCGCAGTCCCCGGTCGTCGAGGCCGTAGACGTACCTGGCGCCGACCGCCGGTGCCTCGGCGCGGCTGAGGTGCCGGTTCTTCAGGCCCTTCTCCGCCCAGTTGAGGGAGCCGGTGAGGGCGTCGACGGCGACCAGGCCCCGGTCGCCCTCGGTGCAGTAGACGACGCCGTCGCGCAGGGCGGGTTCGCCGTACACCCGGGTCTCGCCGGCGCTGTCGCCGACGTCGCGCCGGTCGCCGAAGAGCCAGGCGGTCTCCCCGTCGGTGATCTTGAGGGCCGAGAGGGCCACCGAGGCGAGGTAGAGGTGCCGGTCGTCGTGGACGATCTGGACGGGTTTCCCGTCGTCGTAGGGTTCGCTGAGCTTCCACCGCTCCTTGCCGTCGGCCTTCGCGTGCACGCCGATCCACAGGGAGGAGGTGTACGCGGAGTCGGACCGGTACCACACCAGGGCGTCCCCGGTGACGGCGGCGCACAGCAGCGGCGGGAGGTTCTCCTGCTCGGCGGCGTCGAGGGGCGCGCGCCAGCGTTGCCGGCCGTCGTCGAGGCCGACGGCGAGCAGGTACCAGTCCTTGCCGGAGGCGGCGCGCGCGGCCAGGTAGGCGGTGTCGTCCGCCACGCACAGGATCTGGTTGCGGTTCTCCGAGCCCGCGTAGTCGGCGAGTTCGGCCAGCGGGTCGCCGGGCTGCCCGTCGCTCATGTCGATCTCGCACACGGCGAGCGCGGCGCCCTCTCCGGCGTCGCGCAGGGCGTAGATCCGCTTGTCGGCCGCCGTGTAGCGCCAGCCGTCGGCGAGGTTGGCCTGCCAGGTGGTGGCGCCGCTCTCGGCGTTGACCCCGCACAGCACGATGCCGGCGGGCATCGCGACGCCGCTGCCGGCCGGCAGGACCTCGGCGCGGGAGTCCGGGCTGCGGGCCTGGAACGTCCACAGCCGGTCCGGTGCCTTGGCGGCGGCGGCCTTCTCGCCGTTCGCGCCGCCGCCGGTGCCGCCGCCGTTCCCGCCGTCGTCGCGGCTCG
>NZ_JAVRHI010000321.1:0-16573 GCF_034105845.1 Streptomyces sp. CRN 30
GACGGCGACCGCGGCGGCCGCGCCGAGCGCCGGGGCCGGGACGTCCGAGCCGGTGGAGGCGAGGCTGCCGCCGGTGACGCCGGTGGTTCCGGTGGCTCCGCTGGTGCTGCCCGTTCCGGAGCCGGTCGTGCCGCTCGCGCCGGTGGTGGCGGCCGGGGTGCCGGCGGAGCCGCCCTCGGGGAGCTGCGCGTCGTCGGTCAGCGCCACCGTCAGCTCCACCGGGTCGAGTGCGGCACCGGCCTCGTAGAAGCCGCCGAACGCCTTCGCGCCGGCCTCCGTGAGCGTGGCGGTGACGTCGTCGACGTCGATGACGTCGTCCTTCGCGGTGAGGCCGGCGGAGTCCGCCTTCAGGTCGGCGAGGACCACGTCCTCGGTCTTCTCGCCGAGGCTGGTGACGTCGGCGGTGAGTTCACCGGAGCCACCGTCGAGGGTGGCCGTCAGACCGGCGAGGGTCAGGTCGAGGCCGTAGCCGCCGTCCTCGCCCGCGCCCTCGTGGCCCTTGAAGTTCACGGCGCCCTCGAAGGAGGCGGTGAGGGTTCCCGCCTCCGTGTCGTAGGTGCCGCTCGCGCCGGTGAAGGTGAAGGCGCCGTTGCCGGCGGCCTGGCTCGCCCCGTCCGACACGGTGATCTTCCCCTTGGCGACGCTGCCGACGACGTAGCCGCGGAAGGACTCCTTGACGCCCCAGCCGAGGGTGCCGTCGGCGATGTCGCCCCGGGCCGGGGCGTCCTCGTCGGTCTTCACCGGCGAGGGGGCCGCGGACGGGGAGGTGCTGCCGGACGGGGCCGGGGCCGTCGCCGACACGGTGGGCTCCGGGGCCTGGGTCGCCGGGTCGGTGGGCCCGGTGGTGGGGGCGTCCGTGGTGGGCGTCGCGGTGGGCGTGGGCGTCGCCGGGGCGGTGACGGTGAGGGGGTCACCGGCGGCGCCCGCGTAGGAGGCGCTTCCGAAGACGTCCGCCGCCTCGTCGGTCAGGGTGGTGGCCATCTCCTTCATGTCCCGGGTCACGTCGACCGTGGCCAGCGGCACGTCCTCGGTGGTCGTGCCGTCGCGCGTGACGTCCGCGGTGATCTCGGCGTCCTCGCTGTCGAACGTGACGTCGGACAGCGTGAGCGCGAAGCCGTGCGCCTCGGACTCGATCGCCAGGCTGCCCCGGAAGGCGAGGGCGACGGTGTGCGCGGTGGAGTCGTAGGCGCCCTCGCCCCCGGTGAAGGTGAAGGCCCCGTTGCCGTCGGCCTGGGCGGCGCCGTCCGCGGGCGTGAAGGTGCCCTGCGCGAAGGTGGCGACGTACGTGCGGTAGGACTGCTTGATCCCCCACGTCAGCGAGTAGTCCGACAGCGGCACGTCGGCCGCCGCGGCCGGTGACGCCGTCAGCGTCGTCAGGGCGGTGGCGCCGAGCGCGGCGGCCGTCGCGACGGCGGCGGCGAGGGAGCGGGGTCGGCGGCGTCCGGTGGGCATGGGTGGTTCTCCTTGCTGGGTGTCCGTCACCGCGGGGCGACGGAACGGGGGTTCAGCTCTGTGTGGGTGTCCCGCCCGCGGTCCGGGCGCGGCGCCTGCGCACGGTGACGGCCGCGAGGGCCGCGCACACCGGCAGCAGGACGCCGGCCGCGAGGCCGACGGGCAGGGCGGGGAAGCCGCCGTCGCCGGTCGCGCTCGCGACGGGTTCGGCGGAGGTCTCGGGTGCGGCGCTCTTCGCGTCGGGGCTCGCGCTCGCCGCGGGTTCGCTGCCGAGGTCGGGCAGGGCGGGCAGTTCCGCGTCGTCGGTGAGGGCGACGGCGAGGGACACCGGGTCCATCGCGGTGCCCGCGCGGTACAGCCCGCCGAAGACCTTCGCGCCGCGCGCGGTGAGCTTCGCGGGGGCCTCGGTGAGCGTCACCAGTCCCTCGGCGGTCTCCGGCTTCTTCGCGGTGAAGGTGACCAGGGGGACCTTCACGCCGTCGGAGCCGTCGGAGCCTTCGGAACCGTCGCCCGCGACGTCGGCGTAGAGCGTGCCCTCGCCGTCCTCGACGGTCACCCGTACGTCGCTCAGCCGCAGGTCGAGGCCGTGCGCGCCGGTGAAGCGGACCGCTCCCGCGAAGCGGGCGTGGAGCGTGCCGTCGTCGTAGGTGCCCTCGCCGTCGGGGAAGCGGAACAGGGCGCCGCCGTCCTCCGCCCCGTCGGACAGGGTCCACCTGCCCCGGGCGGTGTCGCCGGTGACGTACTCGCGGAAGGTGCGGCGCACGCCCCAGTCGACGGCGCCGTCGGCGAGAGCGTCGCTCTTCTCGCTCTCGTTCGGTTCGGGGGACTTGGTTGCCCCGGCGGTTTCGGTGGGGGTGCTCGAAGGCTGCTGCCCCGGCTCCACGTCCGCCGACAGGCTCACCGGATCGAGCGCCGTACCGGCCGTGTAGTAACCGGCGAACGACCGCGCGCCCTGGGTGGTGAGGGTGGCGGGGAGGTTGTTCAGGACGACCGCGTCGCCGTCGCCTTTCATGTCGATGGAGCCCAGCGCGAGGGTGGCGAACGGGATCTGACGGGACGTCGTGACCGCCCCGCTGTCCTTCGCCTTGCTGACCACGTCCACGTAGAGGGTGCCGGTGGAGCCGGTGACGCTCACCGTGGGGTTGGCGAGGGTGAGGTCCAGCAGGTAGGTGCCGTCCGTCTCGTGTCCGGTGAAGCGGACCCCGCCGGAGAAGGCGGCGCGGAAGGAGCCGGTGGCCCCGTCGTAGGAGCCGGTGGCGGAGTGGAAGCGGAAGGCGTCGCCGGTCGTGGCCGCGGAGCCGGTCAGGGCGTAACTCCCGTGCGCGATCGGCCCGGTGACGTAGCTCCGGAACGAGGACTTCACGCCCCAGTCGAGCCGGCCGCCCTGCACGGTCCGGCCTTCGGCGTGCGCGGCGGACGCGGGGAGCAGCGCACCGAGGACGGCGGCGCACACCACGGTCAGCAAGGCACGCAGGCGGGCAGGCATGGGCATCCTCCGACATCTCCCGATCAATGGGACGGGTAGCGAATGAAGGTAAGGCTAACCTAAGATTTACCGAGCTGATCAGTGGCAGTGAACAGAAACGCAGCGGACGGAAACGCAGCGGACGGAGAGGACGGACGGCACCCGATGACCGCACTGGAGGACAGACCGGTCGAGCGGGCCCCCGCCGACCCCGCCCCGCCGCGCGCCGGGCGCCGCTCCACCGCCTGGCTGCTGACGGCCGGGCTGGCCGCCGCGCTGCTGCTCCTCGTTCCGGTCGCCGCCGGCGTCGGCGCCTATCCGGTCCCGGTCGGCGACGTACTCGGCTCGGCCCTGCACCGCGTCGGACTCGGCTCCACCGGACTGGACCGCGTGGCGGAGTCGGTGCTCTGGAACGTGCGCTTCCCGCGGATCGTGCTCGCCCTGCTGGTCGGCGCCTCGCTGGGCTGCGCGGGCGCCCTGATGCAGGGCGTGTTCGGCAACCCGCTGGCCGAACCCGGCGTCATCGGCGTCTCCTCGGGCGCGGCCGTCGGCGCGGTCGCCGCCATCGCCTTCGGCATCAACTTCCTCGGCACCTGGACGGTCTCCGTCTTCGCCTTCGCCGCCGGACTCGTCACCGTCCTGGTCGTGTACGTCATGGCGCGCTCGGGCGGCCGCACGGAAGTGGTGACGCTGATCCTGACGGGCATCGCCGTCAACGCCTTCGCGGGCGCGCTGATCGGCCTCTTCCTGTTCTTCGCGGACACCGCGGCCGTCAACCAGATCACCTTCTGGCAGCTCGGCTCCCTCGCGCAGGCGACCTGGCCGAAGGTGCTCGCGGTCCTGCCGTGCGCCGCGATCGGCCTGGGCCTCGCTCCCCTGTACGCCCGCCGCCTGGACCTCCTCGCACTCGGCGAACGGCCCGCCCGGCACCTGGGCGTGGACGTGGAGCGGCTGCGGATCGTGCTGGTCCTGGTCATCGCGCTGCTCACGGCGGCGGCGGTCAGCGTGGCCGGTGTCATCGGCTTCGTCGGACTGGTCGTCCCGCACCTGCTGCGGATGGTCGCGGGTCCCGGGCACCGGTTCCTGATCCCGGGCAGCGCGCTGCTCGGCGCGCTGGTGCTGCTCGCCGCCGACCTGGCGGCCCGGACCGTCGCGCAGCCCGCCGAACTCCCCCTCGGGGTGCTGACGGCGCTGCTCGGCAGTCCCTTCTTCTTCTGGCTGCTGCGCCGTACCCGGCGCAGGCAAGGGGGTTGGGCATGAGGTTCCCGCTGCTCGGGGTGTTCGCGCCGGTCCGTCCGGCACCGCCGGCCCCCGCGACGCCGGGCGACGTCCTGGCCCGCGCCGAGGACGTCCGCGTCCTGCTCGGCGGGCGGCCCGTCCTGGACGGCGTCGACGTCACCGTCCGCGCGGGCGAGGTCCTCGCCCTGGTCGGCCCCAACGGCGCGGGCAAGTCCACCCTGCTGGGCGCCCTCGCCGCCGACCTCCCCGTCACCGGCGGCGTCATCCGTGTCCACGGACGCCCGGCGACCGACTGGTCGGCCGCCGAACTCGCCCTGCGCCGCGCCGTCCTGCCGCAGTCCGCGTCCCTCTCCTTCCCGTTCGCTGTGGAGGAGGTCGTCCGGATGGGACGCGCGCCCTACGCGGGAACACCGCTGGAGGACGAGGACGACCCGGTCGTGGCCGAGGCGATGGCCCGGACCGAGGTGAGCGGCTTCGCCGGCCGGCCGTTCGCCGCGCTGAGCGGCGGTGAGCGCGCCCGGGTGGCGCTGGCCCGCGTGCTCGCCCAGCGCGCCCCGCTGCTGCTGCTCGACGAACCGACCGCGGCCCTGGACCTGCGCCACCAGGAACTCGTGCTGCGGCTGTGCCGGGAACGGGCGCTGGCCGGGGACGCGGTCGTCGTCGTCCTGCACGACCTGGGCCTCGCCGCGGCCTACGCCGACCGGGTCGCGGTCCTGCGCTCCGGCCGCGTCGCCGCCGACGGGCCGCCCCGGAGGGTCTTCTCCGACGCCCTGCTGTCCGAGGTGTACGACCAGCCCGTCGAGGTGCTCCCCCACCCGCGCACGGGCGCCGTGCTCGTCACCCCGCGCCGCGACCCCTGACCGCCGTACGACCGT
This sequence comes from Streptomyces sp. CRN 30, assembly GCF_034105845.1. Taxonomy (NCBI): domain Bacteria; kingdom Bacillati; phylum Actinomycetota; class Actinomycetes; order Kitasatosporales; family Streptomycetaceae; genus Streptomyces; species Streptomyces sp. CRN 30. The sequence continues at coordinate 5,032 of NZ_JAVRHI010000321.1, forward strand.
CACCCGGCCGCCGTACGGCCGCCGTACGCGTGTCAGGTCACGGACCGGACGCTGTACCCGAACCCGGCGCCCGCGCGCCGCGGTGCCCCGGTAGGGTTCGCCTCCGGGAAGGGGAAGGTGAAGGAACCGGATGAGCAGGGATCGCGGCCCTCGACGGCCCAGCAGGCTCGGCAGGCGCGTGAGCGCGGCCGCTTCGGTGACCGTCCTGTCGTTGACGGCGAGCGGCTGCGTGGTGGTGCACGGTGAGCGCGAGGTACTCCCCGGGGCCACCCGCGCGGAAGCCGCCGAGGCGCTCAAGGAGTTCACCGCCGCCTACAACAAGGCCGACAAGGCGTACGACGCCACCCTCGACGCCGACCACACCGCCGGTGCCCTCGCCGCCATCGACGCGGCCCGGCTGAAGGCCGGTCACGCCAACGACCCCGGCGGCAACCCCTCCTACACCCCGCTGGAGCTGACGGACGCCAAGTTCACCATCCCCGAGAAGGCGGGCTGGCCGCGCTGGTTCGTCGCCGACGCGCAGGGCAACAAGGGCGCCGGGGTGCGCTGGCTGCTGGTCTTCACCCGCGACGGCCTGGACGAGACCTGGCAGGCGACCTACCTCACCCTCGTCTCCCCCGACGACGTCCCCGAGTTCAAGACGGACAAGGACGGCCGGGCCGAGGCCGTACCGGCGAACTCCGCCCAACTGGCAATATCACCGGCCAAGTTGAGCAAGAGCTACACCGACTACCTCCAGGACGGCGGGGACGGCTTCGCGGCCGGTCCGCACACCAGCGTCTGGCGGTCGCAGCGCGAGAAGCTGTCGAAGCGGCCGGGCCTGGCCCGCCAGTACATCGACGAACCGCTGACGGACGGCGACTACGCGCCGCTGGCGCTGCGCACGAAGGACGGCGGCGCCGCGGTCTTCTTCGCCACCCGTCACTACGAGAAGCAGACCGCCGCGCCCGGCGCCTCGGTGCCCACGCCCAACGACGACGTCCTGGCGCTGACCGACGGCGAGATCAAGGGGGCGCTCACGATGGAGTTCGTCTCCAACGAGATGGTGCTCGACCCGCCCCGGGACGCCGCCGACGACGAGGTGACGGTGCTCGGCCGGGTGCAGGGGCTGACCTCGGCGAAGGGCCAGTAGCGGCGGAGGGCCAGTAGCGGCGGAGGGCCGGCGGCGGCGCGCGGCCGGCCGTCGCGCGCTCAGCGGCGCGAGGGCCAGGCGCTGTCCGCGTGGTCGGTGTCGGTCTCCGTCGCGGCGTGCCGGGCGCAGGCGTCGGTCAGCGCCTCCAGCAGCGTGAGCGGGTCGACGAGCGGGTGCTCCGGGCCGCGCACCCAGTGCACGCCGGCCCCGCTCTCGTCACCGGGGAGCCGGGCGGGCGGGACGAGGACGTAGGAGCCGCGGCAGTGCCAGCGCAGGCCGGGGTGCTCGTCGGTGGTGTCGGGGTGGCAGTCCAGTTCGCAGGGCCACCACTCGTCCTCGTCCTCGGGGGTGCCCCGGGTCGCGGTGAAGAACAGCATGCGGCCGTCGTCGCTCGTCGCGACCGGGCCGACCTCGACCGCGGTGGCGAGCAGCCGCTCCAGCGCTTCCTGCCCGGCGGTGAGCGGCACGTCGAGGACGTCGTGGAGCATGCCGGTCGCGGTGATGAAGTTGGCCTGCGGCTGGTGGCGGGCCCAGCGCTCGATCTGGGCGCGGTCGGTGGTGGACTGGGTCTGCCAGGCGAAGGAGACGGGGTGCCGGGCGGGGGTGGGACAGCCGACCCGGTCGCAGGAGCAGCGGTAGCCGGCGGGGTGGGCCGCGGGCGCGAGGGGCAGTCCGGCCGCGGCGGCGGCGAGCAGCAGGGTTTCCCGGCCACTGTCGTCGGCGCTCGGTTTCGGGCGGCGTCCGCGCAGCCACTGGGAGAGCCTGCCCTGTCGGCCGCTACGGCCGCCGAACTCCGCGCTCATCTATCCCCTCGCCTCGCCGTCGTGCGCATCAGCATGCCCTATGGTCGCACCATTCCGTGCGTCGGGGGTCGGGAAGGGACAAAGTTCCCAGGTCAACGGCGTTCGGGTCTAGCGGGGAGCGAGCCCGTGGAGCGCGTAGTCGACGAGGGTGTCGGTGTACTCGTGGGAGAACGGCGCGGTGTGCTGGAGCCAGCGCTGGGCGAGCGGGGAGACGAAGAGCTCCAGGGCGATACGGGGGTCTGTCTCGGGGCGGATCTGCCCGGCCTCCTGGGCGGTGCGCAGCCGGTCGACGTAGAGCTGGAGCGAGGGCTGGAGGAGCCTGGTGACGAAGATCCGGCCCACTTCCTCGTTGACGACGCCCTCGGCGGTCAGGGCTCTGGCCGGGATCTCGAATGCGGGATCGGTCAGTTCGTCGACGGTGGCCCGCAGGACGGCCTTGAGGTCGGCGGCGATGTCGCCGGTGTCCGGGAGGGCGGGCGGCTCCGGGCCGTCGGTGAGGTCGAGGAAGGCTTCGAGGAGGACGTCCGCCTTGGAGTTCCACCAGCGGTAGATGGTCTGTTTGCCGACGCCGGCCCGCGCGGCGATGCCCTCGACGGTGGTCCTCGGGTAGCCGACCTCGCCGACGAGGGCGAGGGCGGCGGCGTAGATGGCCCTGCGGGACTTCTCGCTGCGGCGGTTCTGAGCGGGCATGGGCCGAATCTACCAGCCGCGCAAGACGCCACGTCTCGTCAGTCGTCGTCGGATTCCGGCGGCCACGCGTCGCCCCAGTCGGTGTCGCGGGCCGCGCGGTACAGGCCGCCGTGGCGCTTGGTGACCGTGGTGCGGCGCAGCCCCGGTTCCCGCTCGCACAGGTCGAGCAGGACCTGGCCCTTGCGGATCTGCGGGCGCCGGACCACCCGGGCGGGGGCCGGTGCGGCGGGCGGGCGGACGGCGGCGACGTAGGAGAACTTCTCGTCCTCGTAGGCGAGGGAACCGCCCTTGACCTGGCGGTGCAGGGAGGAGCGGCTGACCCGCGCGGAGAAGTGGCACCAGTCGCTGCCCGGCTCGATGGGGCAGGCGGCGCTGTGCGGGCAGGGCGCGGCGATCTCGAAGCCGGCGGTGACGAGCCGGTCGCGGGCCTCGATGATCCGGGCGTAGCCGTCGGGGGTGCCGGGTTCGACGATGACGACGGCCCGCGCGGCGGAGGCGGCGGCGTCGACGAGGGCGGTCCGGTCGGGGGCGGCCAGCTCGTTGAGGACGTAGGAGACGGTGACGAGGTCGGTGCTGTCGAGGGCGAGCGCGGTGCCGATCCGGGCGGCCCGCCAGTCGACGCGGGCCAGGGCGGGTTCGGCGGCGGCGATCTCCCGGCCGAGCGCCAGGGCGGGCTCGGCCCAGTCCAGTACGGTCGAGGCGGGCGCCCCGTCCCAGGTGGCGGCGGTGGCCCAGGTCGCGGCGCCGGTGCCGCCGCCGATGTCGATGTGGCCGGCGGGCGTGAAGCCGGGTACGGCCCGCGCGAACGCCGCCAGCGCCGAACGTACGGCCTCGAAGGTCGCGGGCATCCGGTAGGCGGCGTAGGCGACGACGTCGGCGCGGTCCCGCAGGATCGGGGCGTGCGTCGGGGTGGCGCCCCGGTAGGTGGCGATCAGCCGGTCCACGGCCTGGGCGGCCTGCCGGGGCGGCAGTCCGTCGAGCAGGCCGGCGAGGGCGGTGCGCAGGGTGTCGGCTGGTGGTGCGGGGACGGTCACCTGTCGATTTTAGACGTGCGCGGAAGCGGCCCGGGTGTCATCGACCGGCTCAGGTGAGCAGGGCGAGGGCAGGAACCACCGATATGTGAGCGGTTCCCGGCGAGCGACCGGTCTCCCGCCGCCGGCTCACCTGCCCCGCACCGCCCGCGCCACCCCGGTGGCCACCGACGCCCGGGGCCCGTTGTCCGGGAGCCGGCGGCACGGGTGGACGGTGTTGGCGAGCAGCACCAGGAACGTGTCCGTCGCCCGGTCCAGGACCAGGCTCGTCCCGGTGAATCCGGTGTGGCCCGCCGCGCCGTGCCCCGCCAGCTCCCCCATGAACCACCGCTGGTCCATCGCGAACCCCAGGCCCGGCGGGGTGAGCAGCAGCTCCACGAAGTCGGGGCCCAGGATGCGGGCCGGGCCGTAGGAGCCGCCGGCCAGCAGCGCCCGGCAGAACACGGCGAGGTCCCGGGCGGTGGAGAAGAGCCCGGCGTGCCCGGCGACGCCGCCGAGCGCCCAGGCGTTCTCGTCGTGCACGACCCCGCGCAGCATCCCGCGGTCCACCTTGCCCCAGGGCCGCCGCTGGTCCTCCGTGGCCGCCGCTCCCGGGCAGGGCCCGAACCGGGTGGCGGTCATGCCCAGCGGCCGGGCGATGCCCTCGTGGACCAGGACGTCCAGGGCGCGGCCGGTGACGCGCTCCAGGAGCTGCTGGAGCAGGAGCATGTTGAGGTCGGAGTAGCAGTAGGTGCCGGGCACGCCGACGGGTGCCTCGGCGCGGAGCCGGGCCATGCGCTCGGTGTCGTCGGCGCAGTCGTACAGCGGCAGCTCGGGTCTGAGGCCGGAGGTGTGGGTGAGCAGCTGACGCACGGTGAGGCGGTGCGCGGCGGCGGCGTGGAACTCCGGCAGGTACGCGCCGACCGCCGCGTCGATGCCGAGGGTGCCCCGCTCGATCTGCTGCACGGCCGCGACCGACGTGAACAGCTTGGTGAGGGAGGCCAGGTCGAAGGGGGTGCCGGGCGTCATCGGCACCCGGGAGTCGGGCGGCAGCTCCACACCGGAGCGGTCCCGGGCGTCGTAGCGCGCGTACCGCACGGCCCAGCCCGCCGCCTCCTCGACGGCGAGGACGGGGCCGCGCCCGACGGCCAGGACGGTGCCCGCCGCCCAGGGGCGGTCCCCGGCGGTGAGGCCCTGGACCTCCCGCACGAGCCGGTCGAGCCGGACCGGGTCGAGTCCGGCCCGCTCCGGTGTGTCGCTGCGCAGTCTCGGCGCGCTCAGTGCTCTGCCCCTTCCGCGGCCGCGGGTGCCGTGCCGGCCTTCCAGGGACGGCACATTCCCACGAAGCAGGCGAGCGCCACCAGCGCCGCGCCCAGTTGGACGACGGCCATCGGCACGGCGGTGTCCTCCCCGGCGATGCCCACCAGCGGGGAGGCGAGCGCGCCGATGAGGAAGGTGGAGGTGCCGAGCAGCGCGGAGGCCGAACCGGCGGCCCGCCTCACCCGCATCAGGGCCAGCGCCTGGGTGTTGGGCATGGTGATGCCCATCGCGGACATCAGCACGAACAGCGCGGTGGCCACGGGCACCAGGCCGACGTCGCCGAAGACGCCGAGGGACATCAGCAGCAGCGCCGTCGCGGCGGCGATGACGACGGCGAGGCCGATGCCGAGCACGAGGTCGAGGCCGACCCGGCCGACGAGGATCTTCCCGTTGATCTGGCCGACGACGAGCAGGCCGATGGAGTTGGCGCCGAAGAGCAGGCTGAACGTCTGCGGGGAGGCGCCGTAGATCTCCTGGACGACGAAGGGCGAGGCGGAGACGTAGGCGAAGAGGGTGGCGAAGGCGAAGCCGCCGACGAGGACGTAACCGGTGAAGGCCCGGTCGGCGAGGAGGTGGCGCATGGAGCGCAGCGCCTCCCCGACGCCGCCGCCGTGGCGTTCGGCGGGCGGCAGGGTCTCGGGCAGCCGGGCCCAGACGACACCGCCCAGGGCCGCGCCGACGACGATGAGGACGACGAACACCCCCCGCCAGTCCGTGAACCGCAGGATCTGCCCGCCGAGGAGCGGCGCGAGGATCGGGGCGACACCGGAGATCAGCATCAGGGTGGAGAAGAAGCGCGCCATGGCGAAGCCGTCGTACAGGTCGCGGACGACGGCGCGGGCGATGACGATGCCGGCGGCGCCCGCGAGTCCCTGGACGAGGCGGAAGGCGATGAGCGTCTCGACGTTGGGCGCGACGGCGCACAGGGCGGTGGCGACGACGTACACGGCGAGGCCCGCGAGGAGCGGGCGGCGGCGGCCGAGCCGGTCGCTCATGGGTCCGATGACGAGCTGCCCGAGGGCCATGCCGATGAGGCAGGCGGTCAGGGTGAGCTGCACGGTCGCGGCGGGCGCGTGCAGGGCGTCGGTGACTTCCGGGAGCGCGGGGAGGTACATGTCCAGCGCCAGCGGTGGCGTGGCGGTCAGGCCGCCGAGGACGAGGGTGACGAGCAGGCCGGTGCGGCGGCCGCCCGCGGTGGGCGTGTGCGGTCTCGTGTGCGATGCGGTGTCCGATATCGATGCCCCGCGCTCGGGCATGTGCCCCTCCCTGTGTCCCCTCTGCGACTGATCCGCCGCCTATGCTCTCAGCTCGAACGAGCTGTGCGAACGTGTGCGAACCTGAGTGAGGGCGGGCAGGGTGGACGGACAGAAGGTGCGCTGGGGAATTCTGGCGACCGGCGGGATGGCCGCGCGGTTCACGGCGGATCTGGTCGATCTGCCGGACGCGGAGGTCGTGGCGGTGGCGTCGCGGCGCGAGGAGTCGGCGAAGACGTTCGCGGAACGGTTCGACATACCGCGGGCGTACGGCGGCTGGGAGGCGCTGGCGCACGACGGGGACGTGGACGTGGTGTACGTCGCCACGCCGCACTCGGCGCACCGCGCGGCGGCCGGTCTCTGTCTGGAGGCGGGCCGCAACGTGCTGCTGGAGAAGCCGTTCACGCTGAACGCGCGGGAGGCGGCCGAGCTGGTCGGCCTCGCCCGGGAGCGCGGGAGCTTCCTGATGGAAGCGATGTGGATGTACTGCAACCCGCTGGTGCGGCGGCTGAAGGCGCTCGTCGACGACGGCGCGGTCGGTGAGGTGCGCACGGTCCAGGCGGACTTCGGCCTTCAGGGGCCGTTCCCGCCCGCGCACCGGCTGCGGGACCCGGCGCAGGGCGGCGGGGCCCTGCTCGACCTCGGCGTCTACCCGGTCTCCTTCGCCCACCTGCTGCTCGGCGAGCCGTCGGAGGTCACGGCGAGCGCGGTCCTCTCCGACGAGGGGGTCGACCTCCAGACGGGCGCGCTGCTCTCCTGGGAGAACGGCGCGCTCGCCTCGCTGCACTGCTCCATCGTCGGCGGTACGGCCAACGCCGCCTCCATCACCGGCTCCGAGGGCCGCATCGACGTGCCGGAGGGCTTCTTCTTCCCGGAGCGTCTCGTGCTGCACCGGGACGGCCGTGACCCGGAGGAGTTCACGGCCGACCCGGCCGACGGACAGCGGGACAGCCTCGCGCACGAGGCCCGCGAGGTGATGCGGGCGCTGCGCGCCGGGGAGACCGAGTCGCCGCTGCTCCCGCTGGACGGCACCCTCGCGGTGATGCGGACGCTCGACGCGGTGCGGGACCGGGTCGGCGTCCGCTACCCGGGCGAGTAGCCGCAGGGCGGGCCGGGGTCAGGCCGGGGTGAGGCCCTGGTTGCCGACCTCGGTGACGAAGGACGCGGCGGTGGTGAGCGGGGCGCCCTCGGTGGTGACGTGCGAGACGGTCTTGAAGTCGGCGCGCGCCGCTTCCCGGCCGAGGGTGACCGTCGCGTAGCCGCGCAGCCCGTTGTAGAACTTCAGGTGCGGGTTGGCGGCCAGGTAGGTGTTCCAGTTGGACGGCTTCTCGGAGCCGTTGCCGCCGCTGGTGATCGAGGTGGTGACGATCTCGGTGCCCAGGGTCTTCGAGTCCGGGTCGTCGAAGTCCCGCTTGATGTCGAAGCCGTAGTGGACGTGCACGTCGCCGGTGAGGACCATCAGGTTCTCGACACCGGCGGCCTGCGCGCCGGCCAGGACCCGCTCGCGGGAGGCGGGGTAGCCGTCCCAGGAGTCCATGGAGACCTTGGACGGCAGGGTGGTGGAGTTGAGCCTTTGGGAGAAGGTGACCTGCTGGGGCACCACGTTCCAGACGGCCCGTGAGCGCTGCCAGCCCCCCAGCAGCCAGCGCTCCTGGGCGTCGCCGGTCAGGGTGCGGCCCGCGTCCTCGGAGTCGGGCCCGGGGTACTGCCAGCCGTCGCCGTACGCCTGGTCGGAGCGGTACTGGCGGGTGTCGAGGACGTCGAACTGGGCGAGCCGTCCCCAGTGCAGGCGGCGGTAGAGCTTCAGGTCGGGGCCGTCGGGGAGCTGGGGGCTGCGCAGCGGCATGTTCTCCCAGTAGGCCCGGTAGGCGGCGGCGCGGCGGAGCAGGAACTCCTCCGGGGGGACGCTGTTCTCCGGGGTGTCGCCGGCGTAGTTGTTCTCGGTCTCGTGGTCGTCCCAGGTGACGACGTAGGGGTGCGCCGCGTGCGCGGCCCTGAGGTCGGGGTCGGACTTGTACAGGGCGTACCGCAGCCGGTAGTCCTCCAGCGTCACCGTCTCGTGGCCGAAGAGGGCGGGCAGCGTCCCGGCCGGGTAGGCGCGGGAGCCGCCGACCGCGCTGACGGCGTACTCGTACAGGTAGTCGCCGAGGTGGAAGACGAGGTCGACGTCCTCCTCGGCGAGGTGCTTGTAGGCGGTGTAGTAGCCCTGGTCGTAGCGCTGGCAGGAGACCAGGCCGAAGGTGAGGCCGGCGGCGCGGGCGCTCTCGGGCGGGGCGGTGCGGGTGCGGCCGGTCGGGCTGACGAAGCCGCCGACCTTGAAGCGGTAGTAGAAGACGCGCTGCGGGTCGAGGTGGTCGACCTCGACGTGCACGGTGTGGTGGAACTCGGGGTGGGCGGTGGTTCTGCCGCGTCTGACGACCCGGCGGAACCGTTCGTCCAGGGCGAGTTCCCAGGAGACGGTGATCCGCTGCGCGGGCAGTCCGCTGTCGGCCTGGTAGGGGCTGGGCGCGAGGCGCGTCCACAGCAGCACGGAGTGGGGCAGCGGGTCGCCCGAGGCGACACCGAGGGTGAACGGGTCCTCGGTGATCCGCGCGGCGTCCAGTTCGGCGGCGCTCGCGGCACCGGCGGCGGGCAGGTTCACGGAGAAGGCGAGCGCGGCGGCGGCCCCGGTGAGCGTCAGGAAGCGGCGGCGGCCCAGGTGGCGGGCGGCGGCGCGGAGTTCGGCGGTGTACGCGCCGGGCTGGGGCTGGTGGTTCGCGGGTGTCATCCGGTCCTCCCCTTGCGATGGCCGCGGCGGTGGCCGCGACAGCGGATGCAGGGGGCATTGGATTGGCCGTGGACGTCCGGGGGCCGACCCGTACGCTGCGGTGTCATGAACACAGAGAGAATCGCCGTCATCACGGGCGCCGGGTCGGTCCCCTGGAGGAGACGGCCGCCCTGGTCCCGGACGGCACGGCTCTCCCCGTACGCGGGACCGTTCGGGCCCGGCGGCCTGCCGGTCGAGGAGGTGTCCTACGAGGCGTGGCACACAGGCACGCCCCGTTGAGGTCGGTGTCCACCACGTGCCGCCTGCACGACCACCAAGCACGCCATGACGGGCCTGACCAAGTCACTGTCCCTGGACGGGCGGGCGTACGGGATCACGGTCGGGCAGATCGACATCGGCAACGCCGCGACCGGTCGTGCCCGAGCCGGTGATGGACGTCGCGGACGTCGCGCGGACGGTGCGGCACATGGCGGAGCTGCCGCTGGAGGCGAACGTGCAGTTCGCGGCGGTGCCGGCGACGGGGATGCCGTTCGTGGGCCGCGGCTGATCGGGGGCGGCCGATCCGGGCGCCGATCCGAGGTGGCCGATCTGCACGAACGGAATGGTCTGCTCCGGTGTATTGCCGCCGGTGGCTGACCTATGCTCAACTCTCCTCCACGGAAACTTCACACACGGAGTGTCGAGTTTCGGTGAGGGGACAGGACCAATCCGAGGGGGGCGGCAGCCGTCCCGCGGCGCCGGCAGGGGGTGGACCCCGCGTGGGACCGCGGGGTACGCGTCGGCGTGCGGGACGGCTGCCGGACCAAACCGAGCCCGGGAGGGCTCAGGCGCGGCCCAGGACGCGGTCGACGTCGGCGAGCTGTGCGGCGTCCAGCGGCCCCTTGGCCATCGCTCCCGCGTTCTCCTCGGCCTGGGCGACCGAGCGGAACCCGGGGATCGGCACGGCCCGCGGGGCGCGCGCCCACAGCCAGGCGAGGGCGCCCTGGGCGAGCGTACGGCCGTCACTGGTGAGGATGGACCGCAGCGCCTCGACCCGGGCGAGCCACTCGGGGTCGGCGGCACCGCCGGCACCGAACCCGGGCAGCCAGGCCGGCGGCCGGGACCGGATGTCCCCCGCCGCCAGGACCCGCCCTCCCCCGTGCCCGCCGGTGAGCAGTCCCATGGCGAGGGGGCTGCGGATGACGCCCGCGAGGCCGTACGTCTCGCACAGGGCGTGCATCTCGGGGGCGTCCTGGAGGACGTTGGCCCGGTACTGGACGGCCGCGCAGTGCTCCCCGGCCGCGAAGACCGCGGCGCGTTCGGGGTCGTCGGTGCTCCAGCCGTAGGCGCGGACGAGCCCTTCGCTCACGAACTCCTCGCAGGCGTCGCGGAGTTCGGCGGCGCGGCCGGGATCGGCGTCGGAGAGGTGCAGCTGATAGAGGTCGACGTGGTCGGTGCCGAGGCGGGCGAGCGAGGCGGTGAGCGCGCGGCGGGCGTACTCGGGGGTGGCGTCGTCGCCGGTACGGACGCGGGTGCGCTCGTCGAAGACGTTGCCCCACTTGGTGGCGACGGCCACGTCGGCGCGGCGCTTGCCCAGGGCGCGGCCGAGCACGCGTTCGCTGTGCCCGGCGCCGTAGGTGTCCGCCGTGTCGAAGAAGGTCACGCCGAGGTCGAGGGCGCGGTGGACCGCCCGTACGGACTCGTCGTCGTCGACCGTGCCCCAGCCGAGCGGTTCGCCGTCGGTGGACCACCATTCGCCGCCGATGGCCCAGCACCCGAAACCGAGCGTGCTGTCGTGCGCGTTGAACATCTCCATGGGCGCGACGCTAGAAGCTGGAGCGCACGCGAAGGCAAGCCCCGTACGGGCGCGGCCTACGCCTGTCCGGTCTCGAACCGGGAGATCTTTCCGTCGTCCCCGACGGTGAACGCCCAGCGGGTGCGCATCTCGCCCCACGTGTCGTTGCAGTAGCGGGCGACGAGGGCGCGCCCGCCCCGCGACTCCCGGTCGACCTCCAGGTGCCCGTGGCTGGAGAAGATCTCGCGGTCGATCCAGTCGTCGAGGTCCCGGTCGGACCCGTCGTCGGACATGGTCGCGTCGGGCGCGAGCAGCGCGAGGAAGGCCTCGCGGTCATGGGCGTTCACCGCGGCGACGAAGGCCCGGACGGCAGGGTCGCTCAGTCGCGTCGTCTGAATCGTCATGACGGCCAGCCTCACACCGCGCGCCGGACCCCGCCACCCGAACGGCGCCCGTGATGAGCCCACCGGGCAGGGAAGGTGCGACGGTGGGTGGGAAAGAGCCCGAACTCGCCCTGGGAGCCACGATGACCTGCTGTTACGACCGGCGTGACGTGGGGCTGCTGCTGCTTCGGCTGGGGACCGGCGGGGTGCTGGCGGCGCACGGCGCGCAGAAGCTGCTCGGCTGGTTCGGGGGCGGCGGGCTCGACGCGACCGGCCAGGCGATGGAGTCGATGGGGTACGTGCCGGGCAAGGCGAGCGCGGCGATGGCGGGCGCGGCCGAGGCGGGCGGCGGAGTGCTGCTGGCGATGGGCCTGGCGACCCCGGCGGCCGGTGCGGCGGCGGAACTCGTC
>NZ_JAVRHI010000322.1:0-6569 GCF_034105845.1 Streptomyces sp. CRN 30
CCGCGGCCCGGTACTCCCGGGCCGCGGCGACAACACCGACACGGGGGAGCCGGAGGCGCCGAGCTCCCGCTGCTGTCCGGCGGGGCTGGGAACGGTGCTTTCCGCGCTCACGAGTGGACGGACTCCCTGTCATCGCTGTCATCGGAGGACACGACGCCGTGGGCGGGGCCCGGGAGGGCCGCCGTCCCGGTCGCCGGTGCGGCGGTCGACGGGCCGTCGAGGAGGGTGCGGTACAGCTTCGTGACGGCGGCGGTCGTCCGGCGTACGTCGTGGGCGGCCAGCACGTGCGCCCGGCCCGCCCGGCCCAGCGACGCGCGCAGACCGGCGTCGAGGAGCAGCGCGGTGACGGCGGAGGCCAGCGCCGCCGGATCACGCGGCGGCGTCAGACAGTGCGGCGTGAGCGCCGCCGGCAGGCACTCGCGCGCGCCGTCGACGTCCGTCACGACCACGGGCCGCCCGCAGGCCATCGCCTCCAGCGGCGCCAGCGCCATGCCCTCCCAGCGGGACGGCAGGACCACCAGGTCGGCGGCCCGGTACCAGGGCGCGGGGTCGGCGACGTTCCCCGTGAACGATACGGACTCGGGCGCCGCGGACGCCAGCCGTTCCCGGTCCGGCCCGTCCCCGACGAGCACGAGCCGCGCCCCGGGCACCCGCGCGACGACCTCGTCCCACGCCGCCAGCAGCAGATCCTGCCCCTTCTGCCGGCACAGCCGCCCCACACAGACGACGAGCGGGGCGCTGCCGTACCCGAGAGGGCCGGGTGGGAGGAGGAACGAATCTCCGGAGCTCCCGCCACCGAACAGGAGACGCGGCTCCGCCGGGAGACGCGGTTCTGCCGGGAGACGCGGTCCCGCCGGGAGACGCGATTCCGCCGGGTCCTCGACGGGGGACGGGAGGGGCGGACGTACGGCGTGTTCCGTGCCGGCGGCGTCCGCCGGGTGGAACCGGTTCGGGTCGACGCCGTTCGGGACGACCGCCCACTCCGCGCGGATGCCGGCCAGCGCGCCCCGCAGCCGCTCCCCCTCGCTCACGCACACCACCCGCGTGGCCCACCGGGCGCCCCGCCGCTCCCAGCCGAGGGCCAGCGCGGCCGCCGCGCCACCGACCGCCTCGAAGGACCAGGCGTGCGGCTGGAACACCGTCGGGACGCGCCCCCGCACGGCGAGCCGCCCGGCGAGACCCGCCTTCGCGCTGTGCGCGTGCACCAGATCGGGCCGGACGTCGGCGACCACGGCCGCGAGCCGCCGTACCTGCCCGGCGAGCGAGGGCCCCGGCGCACGCGTCGCGGCCCAGGGCCGTACGTCCGCGCCCAGTGACCGCAGCGCGGCGGCCAGCCGGCCCTCCGGACAGGCGACCGCGACGTCGAAGCCGTCCGCGAGCTGAGCCCGTGTCAGATCCGTCAACACGCGGGCGACCCCACCGTCCACCGGTTGGGTGACGTGCAGGACCCGCGGACGAGGTCGTTCGAACGGTGACAGGTACATGGGCGGCTTCCTCGCGACGGGCCGGAGACCGGCCGGTCACCACCCTGGTCCGCCCGCCGGTGCGTCGGACGGTGTGGACTGTAGCCGCTATGCGTACTAATCCGGAGAAACCGGAAAAGTGTGTCGGATTGGTGAAGGGGCGTCTCGCGGGAGATCTCGCTGGAGATCACTCCATTGGCGGCACAACCCGGGCAGGCGTGACGCGTTGACACTGCGCCGGGCATCCCGCCCGGATGTTTGTGTCAACCCCAAGGAGTACCTCTCCATGTCGCGTATCGCGAAGGGCCTGGCCCTGACCTCCGTCGCCGCCGCCGCGGTGGCGGGCACCGCCGGTGTCGCCGCCGCCGACGCCGGCGCGCAGGCCGCCGCCGCCCACTCCCCGGGCGTGCTGTCGGGCAACGTGCTGCAGGTTCCGGTTCACATTCCGGTCAACGTCTGCGGCAACACGATCGACATCATCGGTCTGCTGAACCCGGCGTTCGGCAACGAGTGCGAGACCGACTGACGTCGACTCGATACCCTGCGCCGGCCGTCCGCGCCGCGGTTCCTCCGCGAGCGGGCGGCCGGTTCGCCATGTCTGTGTCCGTGTGACGGACACGGTCCGGTCCCGCGCCCGTCCTGCCCCGAATGGGGGGAGGCGGGCCCGACACGGCGGATGGGCCTTGACACCGCCGCCGACCAGGCACGACGCCGCCGATGCGCACGCTGGACGCGCACGGTGCGTAGGCGATCGGTTGCAGAGCGCCAGACGCGATTCCACGGTGGGCACAACACCCGACGCACCACCGAAAGGAACCCCCATGCGTCTGCCCGCACGACGTATCGCCGCTTCCGCGCTCAGCGCCGGCCTGCTGCTCGGCATCTCCGCGCCGGTAGCGATGGCGGCCGACGACCCGGCCCGGGAGAGCGCCACGTCCCAGGCGCCGCTGGCCAACGCCGACGCGCTGCGTGACCAGGCCAAGGACCTCGGCCTGATCGGCGCCGTGGTCGCTCCCGTCGCCGACCTGCTCGACGCCGTCGTCGGCGCCGACAGCGGCCGGCTCTCCGAGGCCCAGGCGAACAAGTACGCCGACGCCGTCCGCGAGGCCATCGCCCGCGTGGACGCGCGGGACACGGCCGGCACGCCGGAGGCGGCGGCCCGTCCCCCGGCCGCCACCCCCGACGGCGCGGCTCCCGGCGGCACCGCTCCGGCCACGCTGCCGGCCCGGGTCGGCGCCGACGCCGCCCCGGGCGCCGACCTGACCGCCCAGGCCGTGTCCGGTCTGCAGAAGCAGGTCGACGCCCTCATCAAGGCCAGCACCGCCGGCAACGCCGAGCAGGTGCGTCCGGCCGCCGACAACGTGGTGACGAGCACCGTCAACGTCGTCGCCGCCAGCCTGGTCGCCGGCCGCCTCCCCGCGCCCGACATGGCGGGCCTGTCCTCCGTCCCACAGCGTCCGGACCAGAACGCCGCCCAGCGGGACGAGGCCCGTCAGGACCAGGCCCGTCAGGACGCCGCTCGTCGGGACTGAGCCGCTGGCGCGGTAGTGCGACAAGCGGAAGAAATCGTTGTGCCGGCCTCCCTTCCGGGCCGGCACAACGGCTTTTCCACCGCACGCGAATTCACCCACGTCCGCGTCAGTCGCCGGCGCCGGCGTCGGCATTGGCATTGGTGTCGGCATTGGCGCCGGCATTGGCTTTCGTATGAGGAAGATATGAGGAGGCGCGAGGGGAGTTTCCGCGCCAGGCAGGGGTCGTTAGGCACGGCGTCAGAATTTCCCCGGCGACGTGAGTCGCCGAAGAAAGGAACACGATGAAGTCGCTGAAGGCCGCCGCCGTCGTCGCCGGATCCCTGGTCGTCGCCGGAGCCGCGGCGCCCGCGTTCGCCTACGACACCGCCGACCTCACGCCGACCAGCCTCAACGGCGCCGTGAACACCCTCACCAAGGGCCCGATCGACCCGATGCCGCTCAAGCACCAGTCCGAGCACCGGTCCCACGCCCTGGACACCGAGAACAAGGACTCCGTGCTGCACGACATCAATGGCGCGACCGACAAGCTGAACGGCGAGAAGGGCCTGCTCGGCGGCCTTCCGCTGGGCCGCTGAATTTCGTACTACTGCGGCACCCGGGGGAATTGTGCGCTGTCATCGGCTTCGGTGTCGTTGTCCGGTACAGACACCGAGCCGTTGATCCTGGAAGGGACCGAGCCTGCCATGAAGCCGACCACCCGAGTAACCCTGGCCGCCGTCGTCTCCGGCGTGGCGGCCGCGATGGGCGTCACCGCGACCCCCGCCGCCGCGGTTCCCGTGCCGGTTCCGCTGAGCGGCGCCGAGCAGGCCCTCGGCATGGAGCTGCCCGAGGTCGCCGGTGAGCTGCCCGTGCTGACGCCGGGCGCGCCGGACGGACCGCGGTACACCGAGGACCGGCTGCTGCCGGAGCGGGCCCTGCCGCAACTGCCGCTGCACGGCGGACTGCCCGGCGCCGACGTGCGCCAGCCGCTCCCGCAGGTCGGCGGCGACGGCTTCGACCACGTCGGCCTCGACACTCCCGCCTCCGACGTGCGGGCCCTCGCGCCGAGCCTCGCGGTGGACGCGCCGCTCGGCCCGCCGAGCGCGGACAGCCTCGGTCTGCCGACGACGCGGCTGCCGCAGGCCGGCCTGGTCTCGCCCATGGTGCGGACGATCCCCTCGGCCGACCTGGGCGTCGGCCCCGGCCTGTGACCAGGGCCGCCGTCTGAGCACCCCGGGTCCCCCGATCGGCGGGCCCCGCGCTCCCGTCCGGCCCCGCCGACGGTGACCGCGGGGCCCGTCGGCCGGTTACCGGTACGGACCACCGAACCGGACGACGAGGAGCGAACATGGCCGTCAGAGTCGGCGAAGCGAGGGGACCGGGCGGGATCGGCGAAAGGCCGACGCTCCGTACGCCACCTCGGGACGATGCCCGCCGTACCCGCCGCGACGTACTGCGGCGGCTGCTCGTCCCGGGCGTGCTCGCGGCGGCCGCCGCCCCCGTGGCGGTCGCCGTCTCCCGGTCCGGCGCGGACCCCGGCGCCGCGGGCGCCGCCGGCGGCCCCGACGGCGCCGCCTTCGAGGAGACGTACCGGGGCCACCGTATCCGGGGCACACGGACGACCGGAGACGGGACGACCGGAGGCGGGACGACCGGGAGCGGCGCGGTCGGAAGTGGAACGGCCGGAAGTGGAACGGCCGGAGGGGGCACGGCCGGGAGCCGGTCGGAGGGGAGCCGGGTGGCGGCCGCCGGAGCCTGGGACGTGACCGTGGACGGCCGCCCCCTGCACCTCATGCGCCGCGCCGACGGCACCTGGCTGACCATGGTCGACCACTACCGCTCGTATCCGACGCCGCTCGACGCGGCCCGCGCCGCCGTCGACGAACTCGGCCCCGGCGGCAGGCTGCGCGAGGCGGAACACCACCGGGGGGCCGGGCATGGCGTACACGCGTAAGGACGTCAGCACGCTGACCCGCACCGAACGGCGGCGGTTCGTCGGCGCGCTGCTGGAGCTCAAACGGCGCGGGGAGTACGACGAGTTCGTGCGCACGCACATCGACTACTACGTCTCCGACGGCGAGGACGAACTGCGGGCCGCGCACATGACGCCGTCGTTCCTGCCCTGGCACCGCCGGTTCGTCCTGGAGCTGGAACGGGCGCTGCGCCGGGTGGACTCCTCGGTCACGGTGCCCTACTGGGACTGGACGAAGGACCGCTCCGCCACCGCCGCGCCGTGGACCGGCGACCTGCTCGGCGGCACCGGGCGCCGCTCGGACCAGCGGGTGACGACGGGACCGTTCGCCCACGCGGAGGGCAACTGGACGCTCAAGGAGAACGTGACGGACACCGAGTTCCTCACCCGGGACCTCGGGCGTGTCCGCGACCCGATCCAGCTGCCGACCGCCGCCGATCTGGAGTGGGCGCTGAAGGACCCCGTCTACGACGTGGCGCCCTGGAACTCCACGGTCCGCAAGGGCTTCCGCAACAAGCTGGAGGGGTGGGGGACCGGCCGCGGCAGCGCCTCCTGGCGCAACCACAACCGGGTGCACCGCTGGGTGGGCGGTGCCATGGTCGGCGGGGCCTCGGTCAACGACCCGGTGTTCTGGCTGGTGCACGCCTTCATCGACCTGCAGTGGTCGCGCTGGCAGCGGCGGCACGGCCACCCCCGTTACCTGCCGGCCGAGCCCCCCGGCCGGGACGACGCGCAGTACCGGCGGATCGTGGCGCGGCACGAGAAGATGCCGCCGTGGGACGTGACACCGGACGCGCTGGAGGACCACGGCGCGGTCTACCGCTACGCGTGACGGGCGCCGCACGTGACCGCTGTACGCGACGGGCGCACGCGTGACGGGGCCCCGGCGTGGACATGCCGGGGCCCCGTCACGGGCGGAACGCCTGGGCGTCAGCTGCCGTAGCCGCCGTGGTCCTTCTCGTCGTCACCCTCTTCGCAGACGTTGCCGAAGGCCGGGTTCAGCAGGCCGATCACGTCGATCGTGTTCCCGCAGAGGTTGACCGGGATGTGGATCGGGAGCTGGACGACGTTGCCGGACAGGACGCCGGGCGAGCCGACGGCGGCACCCTGCGCGCCCGCGTCCGCCATGGCCAGGCCGGCGCCGCTGAGAATGACGGCGCCGGTGCCGAGAGCGACACCGGCGGCCTTCGCGATGCGAGACATCACGTTCTCCTTCTGAACTCGGGGGAAGCGCGGTGACCGGGGGTGCCACCGCACTTCTCGTTCAACGCGGCGGCCCGAGAGGTGGTCACGGCAGAACGCCACGGATCACCCTTATCGGAAAGAACGGGACGCAGGCCGCATCCGATGCGAACCGGTCGGGAGAAGGGGGCGGAAAAGCACTTCGCCGGGTCCCCGGCGGTCCACTAGCCTCCGCGCATGACATCCGACGACATCGGTGCCCGTTCCTCCGCCCTCCCCGGCCCCTCCGCCCTCCCCGGCCTGGCGGCCCTCTTCGCCGACGAGGGCCGGGTGCGCGCGTTCGCGGCGGTGGCCCTGGGCGCGGACAGCGCCGCCCGGGTCGCCGTGGCCGCCGGGCTGTCCCCGAAGGAGACCGTGATGTCTCGCATCGCGAAGGCCGCC
>NZ_JAVRHI010000323.1:0-9332 GCF_034105845.1 Streptomyces sp. CRN 30
CTCCAGCGCGGCCCGCACCGCCCGCGCACCGCTCGCCCCGGTGGCGCCGGGGCGGCCCGAGCAGGTCAGCGTGGCCGCGGAGCGCCCCGTGAGCGCCGCGGCCAGCAGCGTGGCGTCCGGCTCGTGTTTGGCGTACGCCTCCGGGAAACCGCTGCGCTGCACCCGCTGGGCGGCCACCGTCAGCGGCAGCCGCGTGTAGCCGGGCACGTCGGACAGCTGCTCGTAGAACCTCCCCGCCGCGTAGGTCGGGTCCATGATCTGCTCCGGCGTGCCCCAGCCCTGCGAGGGGCGCTGCTGGAACAGGCCGAGCGAGTCCCGGTCGCCGTGCCGGATGTTGTGCAGCGCCGACTCCTGGAGCGCGGTCGCCAGAGCGATGGTCACCGCCCTTTCGGGCAGCCCGCGCGCCGTGCCGACGGCCGTGACGGTCGCGGCGTTCACCGCCTGCTCCGGCGTGAACGCGTACCGCTCGCCGCCGTCCGCGGAGACGACCGCGCAGCCGGCCCCGCCCGGACCCGCGGTGAGGTACTGGACCGCGAGATAGCCGGCCAGCGCGGTCAGCACCACGAGGGCCGCCCCGGTACGGAAGAGGCGGCCGCGGCGCTTGCGGAGGGAGGAGGGGTACGACACGGGGTACAAGGTACTGGAGGGCAGGATCAGGGACGTATCAGGCACGAGCGATGCCCCGAAGGGCATGAGGTTAGGGTCGACTCCATGGCCGACACCCCGCTTGACCTCACCCTCGACGCCGCCGAGCTGACCGCGCGACTGGTCGACTTCCCCTCCGTCAGCGGCTCCGAGAAGCCGCTCGCCGACGCGATCGAGCACGCGCTGCGCGCCCTGCCGCACCTGACGGTGGAGCGGTACGGCAACAACGTCCTGGCGCGGACCGGCCTGGGGCGCGACGAACGGGTGATCCTCGCCGGCCACATCGACACGGTGCCCATCGCGGACAACGTCCCCTCGCGCCTCGACGACGACGGCGTGCTGTGGGGCTGCGGCACCTGCGACATGAAGGCGGGCGTCGCGGTGCAGCTGCGCATCGCCGCCACCGTCCCGGCCCCCAACCGCGACCTGACCTTCGTCTTCTACGACAACGAGGAGGTCGCCGCCGACCTCAACGGCCTGAAGCACGTCGCCGAGGCGCGCCCCGAGTGGCTGGAGGGCGACTTCGCGGTCCTTCTGGAGCCCTCGGACGGCCAGGTCGAGGGCGGCTGCCAGGGCACGCTGCGGGTGCTGCTGAAGACCTCGGGCGAGCGCGCGCACTCCGCGCGGAGCTGGATGGGCTCCAACGCCATCCACGCCGCCGCCCCGATCCTCGCCCGCCTCGCCGCCTACGAGCCCCGGTGGCCGGTGATCGACGGCCTGGAGTACCGCGAGGGACTCAACGCCGTGGGCATCTCCGGGGGTGTGGCCGGCAACGTCATCCCCGACGAGTGCGTGGTCACCGTCAACTTCCGCTACGCGCCCGACCGCACCCCCGAGGAGGCCCTCGCCCACGTCCGCGAGGTCTTCGCGGAGTGCGGGGTGAGCGACTTCGTGGTCGACGACCACAGCGGAGCGGCCCGGCCGGGGCTCTCCCACCCGGCCGCCGCGGCGTTCATCGAGGCGGTCGGCGGCACCCCGCTGCCGAAGTACGGCTGGACGGACGTCTCCCGTTTCTCCGCGCTCGGCGTCCCCGCGGTCAACTACGGCCCCGGCAACCCCCATCTGGCCCACAAGCGCGACGAGCGCGTGGAGGTCGCCAAGGTCCTCGCGGGCGAGGAGCGGCTGCGGGCCTGGCTGACCGCGTGAGCGACGCGCTGGTTTGAGCGGCCGTACGGCGGACATGCTGAGGTCCCTCGTACGTAACCCGCGTAGACCTACGCTGAGGTGGAACGACCCGCACCGACGGAGGGAGCCCTGTGGCCACTGGCAATCCAGAGGGAAAGAAGCAGCCGCCGGACGAGCAGCGCCTCGGACCGGTCCTCCGCAGGCGGGACCAGGTCCAGGCGAGTACGACCGACCAGCGGCTGCTGGACGAGCGCGCGCCGACCGACTGGGTGCACACCGACCCCTGGCGGGTGCTGCGCATCCAGTCCGAGTTCATCGAGGGCTTCGGGACCCTCGCCGAACTGCCGCCCGCGATCAGCGTCTTCGGCTCCGCCCGCACCCCCTCGGACTCGCCGGAGTACGAGGCCGGGGTGCGGCTCGGCCGCGGCCTGGTGGACGCCGGGTTCGCGGTCATCACCGGCGGCGGCCCCGGCGCCATGGAGGCCGCCAACAAGGGCGCCTGCGAGGCGAGCGGCATCTCCGTGGGTCTCGGTATCGAGCTGCCCTTCGAACAGGGCCTCAACCCGTACGTCGACATCGGGCTCAACTTCCGCTACTTCTTCGTACGGAAGATGATGTTCGTGAAGTACGCGCAGGGCTTCGTGGTCCTGCCCGGCGGCCTCGGCACCCTCGACGAGCTGTTCGAGGCCCTCACCCTGGTGCAGACCCAGAAGGTGACCCGCTTCCCGATCGTGCTCTTCGGCACGGAGTACTGGGGCGGCCTCGTCGACTGGCTGACGAACACGCTGGTCGCCCAGGGCAAGGCGGCCGAGAAGGACCTGCTGCTGTTCCACGTGACCGACGACGTGGACGAGGCGGTCGCGCTGGTCTCCAAGGAGGCCGGGCGCTGACTTTCGTAGGGCTCAGGCGAGCCCGCGGCGGGCCACCGCGGGCGGGCGGTGGCCCGCGATGGACGCCACCATGTCCAGCACCTGCCGGGTCTCCGCCACCTCGTGCACCCGGTAGACCCGCGCGCCGAGCCAGGCGGAGACCGCCGTCGTCGCCAGCGTCCCCAGCAGGCGCTCCCGCACGGGCCTGTCGAGGGTCTCCCCGACGAAGTCCTTGTTGGACAGGGAGACCAGCACCGGCCAGCCCGTCGCCGCCATCTCGCCGAGCCGCCGGGTCGCCTCCAGGCTGTGCCGGGTGTTCTTGCCGAAGTCGTGCCCGGGGTCGATCAGGACCGACTCCCGGTCCACGCCGAGGGAGACCGCGCGCTCGGCGAGACCCACCGTCACGTCGAGGATGTCGGCCATGACGTCCTCGTACGTCACCCGGTGCGGACGGGTGCGCGGTTCGGCGCCCCCCGCGTGCGTGCAGACCAGGCCCACGCCGTAGCGGCCCGCGACCTCGGCCAGCTTCGGGTCGACCCCGCCCCACGCGTCGTTCAGCAGGTCGGCGCCGGCCTCGCAGACCGCCTCGCCGACCTCGTGCCGCCAGGTGTCCACGCTGATCACCACATCCGGGAAACGGCGCCGCACCTCGGCGACGAAGCCGACCGTCCGCCGCGCCTCCTCCTCGGCCGTCACCTCGTCGCCCGGACCGGCCTTCACCCCGCCGACGTCGATGATCGCGGCGCCCTCGGCCACGGCCCGCTCCACGCGCGCGAGCGCCTGCTCGTCGCCGAACGTGGCCCCCCGGTCGTAGAAGGAGTCCGGGGTCCGGTTCACGATCGCCATGATCACCGGCTCGTGCGCCCCGAACGCGCGCCTGCCCAGCCTGAGCATCCCCTGTGACTCCCTCTCCGACGTCCTGTGTGCCGCCCGCCTGCGGCCCCGGCTGTCAGACTCGCATGGCACGATCGACCTGACACATCCGAGTCCGGACGCAACCGGGTCCGGTCCATTCGATCATCCGACCGTGGGGGCCCCAGCGGTGGTTATGTTCCTGTTCCTGGTCGTCGCGCTCGCCGTGGTGGTCGCCGCGGTGACCCTCGCCGTGGTCGGCGGCGGCGACAGCGGCCCGCTGCCCGACGCGGCGCCCGAGCGGCTGGTGGACCCGCTGCCGGCCGAACGCCCGGTGGACCGCGCCGACGTGGAGAGCCTGCGCTTCCCGCTCGCCGTCCGCGGCTACCGCATGGCCGACGTCGACGACGCGCTCGGCCGCCTCGGCGCCGAACTCGCCGAACGCGACGCCCGCATCGCAGACCTGGAGACGGCCCTGTCGGGCGCCCGCAGGGAGGCGCGGCACGCGGAGACGGGGGAGCGTGGGCGGCCTGGGGTGCCGGGGGCTCCCGGGGCGTCGGGGGTGCCGGGGGCGCCGGGTGTGGCTGGGGTGTACGGGGCGCCGGGTGCGGGCGGGGCGTACGGGGTGCCTGGTGCGGGCGGGACTTCTGGTGCGGACGGCACGCCCGGTGCGGAGGGCACTTCCGGTCCGGAGGGCACTTCCGGTCCGGATGGAGCCTTCGGTGTGGACGGCGGCTCCGGGGTGTTCCGCAAGTCCGGTGGGCCCGGCCCGGAGGGTCGGCGTTGAGCGCCGGTGCCGCGGTCGCCGGGCCGGACGGCGCCCCGCGCTGCCCCTGGGCCCTGTCCACCGCCGACTACGTCGCGTACCACGACGAGGAGTGGGGCCGCCCGGTCCACGGCGACGACGCGCTGTTCGAGCGGCTCAGCCTGGAGGCCTTCCAGTCCGGCCTCTCCTGGATCACCATCCTGCGCCGCCGCCCCGGCTTCCGCGCCGCCTTCGCCGGGTTCGCCGTCACCGCGGTGGCCGCCTTCACCGACGCCGACCGGGAACGGCTGCTCGCCGACGCGGGCATCATCCGCAACCGCGCCAAGATCGACGCGACCCTCGCCAACGCCCGGGAGCTGGCCGGCTGGGCCCCGGGCGAGCTGGACGGGCTGATCTGGTCGTACGCCCCCGACCCGGCGGACCGGCCGGTGCCGGAGACCCTCGCCGACGTCCCGGCGGTCACCCCCGAGTCGACGGCGCTGTCCAAGGCCCTGAAGAAGCGTGGCCTGCGCTTCGTCGGCCCGACCACGGCCTACGCCCTGATGCAGGCCTGCGGCCTGGTCGACGACCACCTGGCGGAGTGCGTGGCCCGCCGGAGCTGACCGGGGGGCCGGTGCCTCACCGGCCCAGGTACTTCGGCTTCTCCTTGTCGACGAACGCCCGCACCGCGATGGCGTGGTCCTGCGAGGACCCCGCCCGCGTCTGCAGTTCGTCCTCCTTCTCCAGCGTCTCGGCCAGCGAGTGCGTCAGGCCGTACGCCATCGACTCCTTCAGCGCCGCGTACGCCACCGTCGGCCCCTCGGCCAGCGCCCGAGCCGTCCTCTCGGCCTCCGCGCGCAGCTCCGCGGCCGGCACGAGACGGTCGGCGATGCCCAGCTCGAACGCCTCCCGGGCGGTGATCGTGCGAGGGAAGAGCAGCAGGTCGGCGGCGCGGCCCGGCCCGACGACCCGCGGCAGCGTCCAGGAGACGCCGGAGTCGGCGGTGAGCGCCACGCCGGCGAACGAGGTGGTGAAGGACGCCGTCTCCGCGACGATCCGGTGGTCCGCGGCGAGCGCGAAACCGAGCCCGGCCCCCGCCGCCACCCCGTTGACGGCGGCGACCACGGGCTTCGGCGCCTCCACCAGCGCTCGCACGATCGGGTTGTAGTGCTCCCGCACGGTGCTCATCGTCCGGCCCTCGCCGGTCTCCCGGTCCTCGGCGAGCAGCCCGATGTGCTCCTTGAGGTCCTGGCCGACGCAGAACGCCCGGTCGCCGGCCGCGGTCAGCAGCACCGCGCGCACCGCGTCGTCGTCCGCGGCGGCCCGCGCCGCCTCCCGGAGGGCGACCTTGGTCTCGACGTTCAGCGCGTTCATCGCCCCGGGACGGTTCAGGGTGATCGTCGCGAGCCCGTCGCTCACCTCGTAGAGCACGGTGTCGGCCATGGCGTGTCCCTCCGCGTCGTCGCGTACGGACGTACCCGTCGGTACGTCCTTTCCGCAGGACAGCATGACGGAGATCACCGGGATCGGACCGCGGGTGAGGTGTGACCTGCGTCAAAGAATTCCGGTCCGTTTTCCTCCGCGGGAAGTGGGTGAGGGCGCGCAGTATCGCAGTCCCATCGCCGAATTGAGTGGTTTTGCTCGCGCGCGTTGCCCAAGCGATGCCGACCGATGTTGGTCATCGGGTCCTGCGATGCGGGATAATGGCCTGGAAGCAATGTGTTCGATGCCGGTGTCGCGTGCCCCGTTACGGGGCTGCGCGTGCCCTCGCGGGCCGTCGGCCTGGACGATGAACTGGTATCAGGAAGGGGAACGAGCATGGCGGCCATGAAGCCGCGGACGGGCGATGGCCCGCTCGAGGTGACCAAGGAGGGGCGGGGCATCGTCATGCGCGTTCCGCTCGAAGGCGGCGGTCGACTCGTGGTCGAGCTGACCCCTGACGAGGCCGACGCACTGGGCGACGCCCTCAAGAAGGTCGTCGGCTGACACACGAGCGACCATACCCGTCCGTTCGCCCCGGTACCGCACGCGGTACCGGGGCGAACGGCGTCCCGGCCGCCGAGCGCCGGGAAGCGCCGCGCCGGACCGGCCGCCGACCGCCGGGGAGCGCCGCGCCCGAGCCGCTACCGCTTCACCGCGCACAGCAGGCCCTCGCCCACCGGCAGCAGGGAAGGCACCAGCTCCTGGCTCTCCCGCACCGTGCGCAGCAACTCCCGCAGCCGCAGCACCTCGGTGGGCTGCGGACCGGAGTCGACGGTCCGGCCACCCGCGAAGACGCCCTCGAAGACGATCAGTCCGCCGGGCCGCAGCAGGCGCAACGATTCAGCGAGATAGTCGCAGTACTCCAGCCGGTCGCCGTCGCAGAAGACGAGGTCGTAACCGGCGTCCGCCAGCCGCGGCAGCACGTCCAGGGCCCGGCCCGGGATGAACCGCGCCCGGTTGCTGGCGAACCCCGAGGCCCGGAAGGCCTGGCGGGCGAACTGCTGGTGCTCCGGCTCCGGATCGACGGTCGTGAGCACACCGTCCGGCCGCATCCCGTGCAGCAGGTGGATACCGGAGACACCGCACCCGGTCCCGATCTCCGCGACGGCCTTGGCGTCCACGGCGGCGGCGAGCAACCGCAGCGCGGAGCCCGTGCCGGGCGTCACCGAGCGCAGGCCCGCGTCCAGGGCCCGGTCGCGGGCCCAGCGCAGCGCGTCGTCCTCGGCGACATAGGCGTCGGCGAACGCCCAGCTCGTCTGCCGGTTGCCGGTAATGACCCTCTCCTGTCCCCGTTGAAGCCTCGGCGTGACTGTATCCGTTGGCGTCGGGAACCCGCAGATGGGACCGGTCGTTTGAAGGGGCGGGGACGAGACGGCCGACCCGGGTCGGCCCGAATCAAATTCTCGTAAAACCGCTTATCCGGAGCTAACGGGCGAGGTGGCTATGGTAGGGACTCCACTGGACACCACCAGAGCCGACAGGGGAGGTGCGGCCGCGCCTGTGGATCGTGCGGGAGTGCTGCGGCGCTTCCTCGGATCGGCGGGCAGGCCGAAATCCGTGAACGACACCGCTGCTGACCACAGCCACGCCGCCGGCACCGCCGGCCAGGACCGCACCGCGACCTTCTCCACCGACGCGGACGCTCAGGCGTGGACTCCGCCCACCTGGGAGGAGATCGTCAGCACACACAGCGGCCGGGTGTACCGCCTCGCCTACCGCCTCACCGGCAACCAGCACGACGCCGAGGACCTCACCCAGGAGGTCTTCGTCCGCGTCTTCCGCTCCCTGTCGACGTACACGCCGGGCACCTTCGAGGGCTGGCTGCACCGCATCACGACCAACCTCTTCCTGGACATGGTCCGCCGCAAGCAGCGCATCCGCTTCGACGCCCTCGGCGACGACGCCGCCGAGCGGCTGCCCAGCCGGGAGCCCACCCCTCAGCAGGTCTTCAACGACGCGCACTTCGACGCCGACGTCCAGCAGGCGCTGGACACCCTCGCGCCCGAGTTCCGCGCCGCCGTCGTCCTGTGCGACATCGAGGGGCTGTCGTACGAGGAGATCGCCGCCACCCTGGGCGTCAAGCTCGGCACGGTGCGCTCGCGGATCCACCGCGGCCGCTCCCAGCTGCGCAAGGCCCTGGCGCACCGCTCGCCCGAGGCGCGTGCCGGGCGCCGCTCGTTCGTCGCCCGTGTTCCCGCACTGGGAGGAGGGGGCGCGAGCGCGTGAGTGGGTCACGGCCGAAAGGCGAGGGGCACCTCGCAGAGCAGCATCTGGGAGACCGACTCTCCGCCCTGGTGGACGGCGAGCTCGGTCATGACGCGCGTGAGCGCGTGCTGGCGCACGTGGCCACCTGCCACAAGTGCAAGGCGGAGGTCGACGCGCAGCGCCGGTTGAAGAACGTCTTCGCGGAGGCCGCGCCGCCGGCCCCGTCCGAGAGTTTCCTGGCCCGCCTCCAAGGGCTGCCCGCGGGCGACGACTCACCGCCGGGGGGCGACGGACCGCCGGCCGGACTGCCCGATCTGGCGGGGCGGTTCGGCGGCACCGGCGCCTTCGGCGTGAAGCGGGGCCCGCGGTTCGAGTTCGACTACGTCCCCTCCCGGTCGCACGCGTCCGTGCCGGCACCCGCCATGCTGGGCCGCGGCTTCCGCATACACGACGTCGGACGGCACGACGCCGAGCGGTCGGCGTCGCGCGGGCTGCGGTTCGCGTGGGCCGCCGCCGGAGCGGTGTCGCTCGCCGCGGTCGCCCTCGGCGGTGTCACGGCCGGGGTGCCGGACACCACCACGGAGGCCCGCGGCGCGTCCGGCACCGGGAGCAACGTCACGCCGGCCCGCACACAGGGCACCGGTTCGGCCACCGCCCCCGAGTCGCTGCGGCGCCGCGCGGCCGGCCCGCTGCTCGGACAGACCGACGCGCAGGGTTCGCTGGGCGGGACGCCCGTGGCCCCCACCGCGGTCTCCGCCCCGCTGCTGCCGGGTCTGCCGGCGCCCTCGGCGGGCCCCGACGACCCGGCCGGGCAGTCCCTGGCGGCGCCCGTCATGGCGGGAGCCGTCGCGATGTCCCCGCTGATACGTCCGTTCGACGCGGTGCCGCCGGTCTCCCTGACCTCCTGGCTCACGACGACGGAGGTCAACCCGCCCGGCCTGCTCACCGACGCCGTCCCCGACCCCTCCCCGGCCGCTTCCTCGCTGCCTTCCACCCCGTGACCGGCCTCCGCACGCGGGCGTCCCGACCTGATTGAATCCGTCAGGGCGCCCGGGGCGCCCGGGGCGCGGTGAGGCTGTGAGGAGAACATGAACGAGGGGAAGCCCGGTCCCTCCGGGGGCGACCAGGACTTCGAACTGGCCGAGCCCCGTCCGGCGCCGGTCAACCTGGAGAAGGCGGGCCCGGCGGCCGCGGACCTCGAAGCGGGGCGGAGCCCGACTCCGTACGATCCGAGCCTGTACGACACGCCGCCGTACGGGGAGCCGGGACCATGGGCCCCGGCACCGCCGTTCCAACACCCGACGCCGCCGCCGACGCCGACATCGCCGCCGCCGACTGCCGCGATTCCGGGTCCCGCCGCGCCGCCGACGGCCGCTGTGCCGCCGACGGTCGCGCCGCCGACGGCCGCT
>NZ_JAVRHI010000324.1:0-6828 GCF_034105845.1 Streptomyces sp. CRN 30
CGGGCGGGGTGCGCGGGTCAGAGCGGGCCGGGGACCGGGTGCGGGGTGGTCGGGGGCGGCACCGAGGACAGCGGGGGGCGGACCGGTGGGGCCGCCGCGGACGGGGCCGGGCGGCGTTCGTCCAGGGGGACGACGGGCGGCAGTTCCGCCGCGGCCTCGCCGAAGACGATGCGGCGGACGGCGCGTTCGGCGGCCCGGCCGTCGTCCCAGGGGCAGTACCGCTCCCGGAACGCCGCCCGCAGCTGCGCCGACCGCGACCCGCACCAGTGCCCGGAGGCGAAGACGTCGATCAGCTCGTCCTCGTCCCGCGCGGTCGCCCCCGGCGGGAACGCCGCCAGATCGACGTAGAGGCCGCGCGCCGACTCGTACGCCTGCCGCTCCCCGGTGTGCAGCACGATCGGCCGGTCCAGGCCCGCGTAGTCGAACATCAGCGGTGCGAAGTCGGTGACCAGCACGTCGGAGGCCAGACAGACCGCCGCCGGGTCCGGGTGGCCGCCGACGTCCACGACCCGGGCCGCCTTCGGCACCGGCGGCGGACCGTCGGGCCCGGCCTCGCCCCGTACCAGCACCACGAACCGCGGCCCGAGACGCCGCGCGACGCGCTCCAGGTCGAGGGCGAGCCGCTGGGTGCGCCGCCAGTCGCGGCGGGCCGGCGCGTACAGCACCGCGACCGAGTCGCCGGGTACGCCGAACACCTCCCGCAGCCGCGCCACGTCCGCCGCGGTCGCCCGCTGGAAGACGTCGGTACGGGGCTGCCCGCACTCCACGACCGTGTACCGGCCGGGATGCACCCGCTCCCAGGTCAGCGTCGAGTGCCGGTTCGCGGACAGCACCAGGTCCCAGCGGTCGACGTCGCGCAGCAGCGCGCGGAAGTCGGTGCCCCGCGCGGCGCCCGGACGCTCCTGGAGGTCCAGGCCCTCGTGGCCCAGCGGCGTCCCGGCCTGCGTCTGCACCAGCACCTGCCCCCGCCGCTCGACCAGCCGCGGGTCGAACGGCGCGTTGTGCACGAGGTACTTGGCCCGCGCCAGCTGCGTGAACCAGGCCGCCGTGCCGGGCCGGACCCGGCGCGGACCCGGTGGCACCGTGTGGTGCAGCTCCGCGACGGTCGCCCACGCCGTACGGATGTGCGGCGCGAAGGTACGGAACGCCTGCTCCAGCGCCCCCGGATTGCAGCCGTACCCGCCGTCGCCGTGGTCGGCGAAGAGCGCGCGGTCGGCCCGCAGCGGCAGCAGCCGCTGCACCCGGTAGTGCAGCCTGAGCACGCCGGAGCGCACGGCCCGCACCGACCGGGCGGTGATCCGCACGGTACGGCGGCCCCCGGCCGAGACCCGTCGCAGCGCCCGGTACGTGCGGTGCAGCCCGAGGCGGATCAGGCCGTGCCGCAGCCGGACCCCCAGCGGCGCCCGCGCCCCGGGCACATGATGGCGGCGCAGTTGCGCACGCGCCCGGCGCAGGAACTCGGCGCGCGAGCCGCGCGGCAGGCGGTCGCGCCGGGAGAACACCACCGCGAAGTGGTCGGCCATGCGGCGCAGCAGCACCGGCCGCCACCGGTCCAGCTCCGGGTCGGTGTCCAGGAACGCGAAGACCCGGTCGTACTGGGCGAAGATGTCCAGGTGCCGTTCGCCGGGTGTGCCCAGGATGTTGCCCCGGCGGCGCTGCCGGTAGTGCACGCAGACCCGGTCCAGGGTCGCGATCGACCGCGCCCGCATCAGGACCGGGTAGGTCCACGGGGTGTCCTCGTACAGACCCGGCGGGAACGAGAAGCCGGCGCGCTCCACGAACTCGCGGCGGCAGGTCTTGTTCCACGCCACCATCAGCAGGTTCAGCAGCCCCGGCCGGTCCGTCAGCCGGAACGGCGCCGGGCCCTCCTCGGCGAGCCGCGCGGCGGCCTGGTTGCGGACGGCGTCGCCGTTCCAGTACGTGCGCGCGTAGTCGTAGACCAGGACGTCGGGGCAGCCGGTCTCCTTCAGCCGGTCCGCCATCGCCCGCAGCGCGTCGGGGGTGAGGGTGTCGTCGCCGTCGAGGAAGACCAGGTAGTCGCCCGTGGCCTGGGCCATCCCGGCGTTGCGGGCCGGTCCGAGCCCCGCGTTGCGCGGCAGGCGGACCGGCCGTACGCGGCTGTCGCGGGCCGCGAACTCGTCGGCGATGTCCCCGCAGGCGTCCGGTGACGCGTCGTCGACCACGATCAGTTCGAGGTCCGTGAAGGACTGGGACAGCACCGACTCCAGGCATGCGTGCAGGTACGCCTGTACCTGGTATGCGGGGACGATGACACTGAACCGGGGCACGGGGACATCCATGGGTCGGCGCGGGCGTTCGGCCCGGGAACGGCCAATGGAGTGACTTGGTTACGCCGCCTGCGGCATATGGGGGACCTGTCGGGCCCCGTACGGGCGGAAGGAGGCGGTCCGTTTCCGCCCCGCCCCCTTCCGCCCGTACCCAAGCGGCTACTTGACCGCGCCCGCCATCACGCCGGACACGAACTGCCGCTGGAACGCGAAGAACACGACCAGCGGGATCACCATGGAGATGAACGCGCCGGGCGCCAGCACGTCGATGTTGTTGCCGAACTGCCGTACCTGCGTCTGCAGGGCGACCGTGATCGGCTGGCTGTCGGCGTCACTGAAGATCAGCGCGACCAGCATGTCGTTCCACACCCACAGGAACTGGAAGATGCCGAGGCTCGCGATGGCCGGCCCGCCCAGCGGCATCACCACCCTGACGAACAGCCGCAGTTCACCCGCCCCGTCCAGCCGCGCCGCCTCCAGCAGCTCGCGCGGGATCTCCGCGAAGAAGTTCCGCAGCAGGAACACCGCGAACGGCAGCCCGAAGCCGACGTGGAAGAGGATCACGCCGAACACCGACCCGAACAGGCCGATGTTCCCGAAGAGTTCGGCGATCGGGATCAGCGCCACCTGCACCGGCACCACCAGCAGCCCCACCACGCCCAGGAACCACCAGTCACGCCCCGGGAACTCCATCCACGCGAACGCGTACCCCGCCAGCGAGCCGATGACGACGACCAGGACCGTCGCCGGCACCGTGATCAGCGCGGTGTTGACGAGCGAGTCGGTGATGTCGCCGTTCTTCAGCAGCTCCGCGTAGGCGGAGAAGGTCAGCTGCGACGGCTCGGTGAACACCGTCCACCAGCCGCTGGCCGCCATGTCCTCCGGGCTGCGCAGCGACGACAGCAGCAGCCCGACCGTGGGCACCAGCCAGAACAGCCCCACGAGGATCAGCACCACCCGGACGATCCCGCCGCTGACCCCCTCGGCGAGCCGGGACCCCAGCGACCGGCGGGCCCCCGCGGCGGGCCTCCGGGTGACCGTACCCGCGTCCGCGGTCATCGCCGCACCTCCCGCCGCAGCCGCCTTACGTTGAACCACATCACCGGGATCACCAGGAGCAGCAGGAAGACCGAGATCGCGCTCGCGACGCCCGGCTGGTCCTCGGAGAAACCCTTGCGGTACAGCTCCAGCGCGAGGACGTTCGCGTCGTCCTGCGAGGAGCCGGGCGCGATGATGAAGACCAGGTCGAAGATCTTCAGCACGTTGATCATCAGGGTGACGGCGACCACCGCGAGGACCGGCGCCAGCATCGGCACGGTGATCCGCCGGAACACCTGCCACTCGTTGGCCCCGTCGACCCGTGCCGCCTCCAGCAGCTCCCGCGGCACGCCCGCGAGACCGGCCGCGATCAGCACCATCGCGAAACCGGCCCACATCCACACGTACGAGCCGATGATGGCCGGGGTGACCAGCGACGGGCCGAGCCAGTCCAGGCCGTTGTACGGCGCCTTGAAGTTGTCGCCCGGCAGCCGCAGTTGTGCCCCGTCCGCCGCGGCCGGCAGCGAGAACGTGCCGTCCTTCCCGGCCGTCGTCGACGCCACCACCTTCCCGTCCTTGACGGCCTCGATCTTCATCCCGGTGTAGCCCAGTTCGCCCGCGTCGACGCCGTTGAGTGTGCCGACGCCCTTGCCGCGGGTGAAGTCCTGCCAGGTCGTGCCGGTCACCTTGCCGGACTCGGCGCGCGGCGCCGCCGCCGTGCCCGCGTCGTCGGGCAACTGGTCGGGGGCGACCCCGACCAGCGGCAGCACGACGGTCTCACCGGCGCGCACCGGCTCCTTGGTGACGAACGCGCCGCCGCCCGCAGCCTCCAGGGGCGACTCCCGCCCCGGGTGCGCCTTCGGGAAGGCCGACGCCTCGGCGAAGGTGTCGTGCACCCCCACCCACACCGCGTTGGCGACACCCTTCTCCGGGTCCTGGTCGTACACCAGCCGGAAGATGATGCCCGCCGCCAGCATGGAGATCGCCATCGGCATGAAGACGACCAGCTTGAACGCCGTACCCCAGCGCACCCGTTCGGTCAGCACCGCGAAGATCAGACCGAGCGCCGTGGCGACCGTCGGCGCGAACACCACCCAGATGATGTTGTTCTTCAGCGCGGTGCGGATGCCGTCGTCGGTGAAGAGCGCCTCGTAGTTGTCGAACCCGGCGAAGGCGTCGCCGGACTGGTCGTAGAAGCTGCGGATCAGCGAGTACCCGATCGGGTAGACCACGAGCGCCCCGAGCAGCACGAACGCGGGCAGCAGGAACAGCGCCGCCACGGTCCTGCGGGTGCCGGTGACGCTCTTGCGCGACCTGGGGGCGGTGGGTCCCGGCGGAACCCCTGGTGTGGGTTCCGGCGCGGGACCCGCCGCTGCCGTCGACGCCATCGCGTCAGTCCCCGTAGGCGGCCGCCGCGTCCGCCTCCAGCTTCGCCTGCGTGCCCGCGACGTCCTTGGGGTCGCTCAGGAAGTCCTGCAGCGCCTTCCACTCGCCCTTGCCGGGCGTGCCGCCGAACGCCTGCGGCGCCTGGTCCGACATGTCGAAGCGGAAGTCGTCACCGGCGGCGACCAGCGCCTCGGCGATCTTCCGCTGCACGTCGTTCGGGTACGCCGCCGCGTCCACGTTCTTGTTCGGCGACAGATAGCCGCCGAGCTTCGCCTGGATCGTCGCCGCGTCCGGCGAGGCCAGGAACGTCGCCAGCGCCTGCGCCGCCTTCGAGTCCTCCAGGATCACCGCCGCGTCGCCGCCGGAGACCACCGGCGCGCTGTCGCCGACCGCCGGGAACGGGAAGACCTTGGCGTCGGTCCCGACCTCCGCCTTGGTCTCCGTGATGTTGACCTGCGCGAAGTCGCCCTCGTAGACCATGCCGGCCTTGGGCTGGTCACCGCCGGTGAAGGTCTGCGTCACCGAGGCGGGGAAGTCCGTCTGCAACGCGCCCTTCGAGCCGCCCGCGACGTAGTCCGCCTTGCCCCAGACCTCGGCGAGCGTCGTCAGCGCCGCCTTGACGGACGGGTCCGTCCACTTGATCTCGTGGGCCGCCAGCTGGTCGTACTTCTCCGGGCCCGCCTGCGACAGGTAGACGTTCTCGAACCAGTCGGTGAGGGTCCAGCCCTCCGCGCCACCGACCGAGAACGGGGTGACACCCGAGTCGTACACCGTCTGCGCGGTCGTCAGCAGCTCGTCCCAGGTCTTGGGCTCGGCGGCGCCCGCGTTCTCGAAGACCTGGGCGTTGTACCAGATCAGCGACTTGTTGGCGGCCTTGTAGTAGACGCCGTACTGCTTGCCGCCGACCTTGCCGATCTCCTGCCAGCCCGCCGAGTAGTTCTCGCCCAGCTCCTTCTGCGCCTCGGCGCCCAGCGGCTTCGCCCAGCCCTTGTCGACGGCCTGCTTGACGGCTCCCGGCTGGGGGAGCATCGCGACGTCCGGCGGCTGTCCGCCGGCGATCTTCGAGCCGAGGAAGTTGATGATCGGGTCCTGGGCGGGAACGAAGGTCACCTTGGCGCCGGTGCGCTTCTCGAACTCCGTCAGGACCGCCTTGAAGTTCTTCTGCTCGGCGCCGGTCCAGACCGCGGCGACCTCCAGGCTCTCGCCGTCCAGCTTCGGCAGGGTGACGGTGGACGCCGTCTCCTTGCCGCCGTCGTCCCCGCCGTCGTCGTTGTCGTCGCCCCCGCACGCGGTGAGCGAGAGGGCGAGCGCCCCCGCGACGGCCGCCGCGGCGGCCCGTACGGTCCTGCGTGTCCGGATGGTCCTGCGTGTCCGGATGGTGCTGCTCGTGCGCATCACTGCCCCGTTCTTCGTCCTCGTCGAACGTCGTGCGCTGTCCCGTGCGCTCTGGTGTACGCCAGGGGGGTGAGGGCGGCAAGAGCGCGTCCCTTGTCAACCGGGGGATCGTGACGCGCTCGTGACCAGGGATGGGGCACGGCGGGCGCCGGTCGGGGACGGGACGCGGGTACGCGCGTGTGACGAGGTCAGAGCAGGGACGGCACGCGGGCCGCCGCCACCTCCTTCGCCGCCCGGTCCAGCGCGCTGGCCAGGAGGGCGAGATCGGTGGGGCCGTTGCCCAGTTCGCGGACCGGGCGGCGGGCCGGCGGGTCGCCCATGCGGTGCCACTCCAGTGCCACGACCGTCGGCCGCAGCGTGGCCGTCCGCGGGATACGGCCCGTCACCCGGCCCCCCTGGAAGGGGACCGTACGCCCGTCGGGGCCGGTGAGGTGCCCGCGCCCGGGGGCCGGTCCGTCCGGACCCGGCACGGGCGCGTCGAGCACGACCCGCAGCGCGGCCCGCCGGGCCGGTTCCGTCTCGGCCGTACGGCCGCCGGGCCCCGTCGCGGCCACCAGGTGCACGCCGAGCCGGTCGCCCTCCCGCGCGACGGCCTCCAGCGCCCGCATCACCGAGCCCGCCGCGGGCCGGCCGGGCGACCCCAGCGCGGGGGTGACCAGCGCGTCCAGGTCGTCCACGACCACGACGAGCCGGGGCAGCGGCGGCGCGGCCTCCGCCCGCC
>NZ_JAVRHI010000325.1:0-23841 GCF_034105845.1 Streptomyces sp. CRN 30
CATCTGCAGCAGCGTCTTCAGCTTGTTGCGGATGTGATCGGCCGACACCGCGTCGAACGCCTCGGCGCAGTCGCCGCCCTGGAGAAGGAACGCCTCCCCCTGGGCGACGGCCGCCATCCGGGCGCGCAGCTGATCGCACTCACCCGCGAAGACGAGCGGCGGATACGACTCCAGGTCCGCGATCACTGCGCGCAGAGCCTCGGGGTCGGGGTACTCGGGCTGCTGCGCCGCGGGCAGACTCCGCCACGGGTGACGGATACGTGCCACCGTCTCAGACCCCGAGGACCCGGATCGAGGGATGCTCCTCGGTGTTGAGGTACAGCTTGTCCCGGGTGCCTTCCTGCTCCAGCTCCACCACCAGCCGGTACCGGTACAGGCCGGGGCGCGCCGTGCTCAGGACGGTGCCGGCCCAGTAGTAGTACACCGGGGTGAACTTGTCGCGCATCCGGTCCGGCGCACCGTAGATCTTCAGCTCCGTGAAGATCTTCCGCTCCGCCACGTCCTCCTCGTCGCCGTGCTCCGTGTCGAGGAGGACGATGCTGTTGATCTTCGGCATGGGCGGCCAGGTGTTGTCCAGCCGCTTCTCCATGTCGATGGGCCGGATGATCCAGTTGAGCACCTGGCCCTGCTTGCAGACCGTCTGAAGCCGGTGGGTGCCCTGGCCGTCGCCGCCGATGCTGTTGTCCACCATGTACATCGCGTCGGCGAGCGAACCGGTCGCCGTGGCCCGCTCCATGTCGATCAGGGTGACGATGTTCAGCTGCACCGAGTTGAGCTGGCCCGGGTTCTGCTTCTGCTCGTGCGGCGCGTCGGCGAGGGTGTCGGTGGTCATCGTTCCTCCTCGTGGTGGTCCTCGGACGACTGGCCGACGAGACTGGGGGCGAGCGTGGTGGTGAACGGCTCGTCCCGCGAACCGAGCTTGAACCGCACCTGGTAGAAGGTGTCCCCGACGGCGTCCTTCTTCACCGTCCCGATCCAGTACGTCACATCCGTGCCGGGATACGTCCTGCGCTCCGGCTCGCACAGCTCGGGGTCGATGAGGACCCCGTCGATCGCCACGTACGCCTCGCACTCCAGGGCGAGCACGCCCCACAGGAGCTGGTCGCCGCCCCGCACCCGGGTCCGCAGCTGCTCGGTGCCGAACCCGGTCGACCCGCCGCCCTTGTTGGTGTCGTAGAAGTACAGGTTGCCGTGGACGGTGCCGGTGGCGAGGGCGCCGACGGCGTCCACCACCGCGGTGATCGAGATCGGGCGCCTGCCCGCGCCGTTCACCGGTTGCGTCTCGCTGCTCATCTGCCGCTCCTCCTTCACACGGTGGGCTGTTGCGGACCGGACTGCTGCGGGCCGGGCGGCTGCGCGTACGGGGACCCGGGGTACCCGGACCCGCCGCCGTACGACGACCCGCCGCCGTACGACGACCCGCCGTAGCCGGAGCCCGGGTACGACGGCGGGACGGGCAGCAGGCCGAGGCCGCCGCCGGTGAAGCCGTTGACCTTGGGCTCGGTCGTCACCTTGAGCGCCGACTCGCAGGTCATGTTGACCGGCTCCCACAGCATCTCGCTGCCCCGCTGCACCAGCCGGTGGAGCTGGATGCGCATCGTGTAGCGGTACGTGCCCGGCCGGGAGGAGTCGACCGTCGCCGACCAGTACCAGCCGTCGGTGACGAGGTCCGGGGAGCCGTACTCCGCCGGATACATGATCTTCTCGTCGACGGCCTGGCCGTAGACGTCGGTGATGACCGGGGCGGGATAGCTGTACGCGCCGCTGGCCGGGTCGGAGATGACCTCACCGGTCAGACCGATGACCTTCTGGCCGGAGAGCCGGCCCGTGGTGGCCCTGGTCGTGAGCACCCGGGTGCCGACCTCCTGCCGGATCTGCGCCAGCTCCTGGGTGTTGTCCGCCGTGCCGGCGTCCGGCTTGACCGTGAGGGCGTCCAGCTCCGCGATGGCCTGCTTGTCGCTCTGCAGCGCCCGGTCCGTCTCGTAGCCGCGCGGCACGGTCGGCGGGATGGAACCCAGGCTGTACGGCAGCCAGTTGAGCACCTGCTCCGTGGCCTGCGAACCGTCGCGCCAGTAGGCGCCGTGAATGGCGGTCACCAGGTCACCGGTGCCCTGCCCCTCGGATCCGTGCAGCTTCATGTTGTCGAACAGGTAGACGTTCCCCTCCAGGGTGTTCTCCTCCAGCGCGTTGCCGATGTCCACGAGCACGATGATCGCCAGCTGTTGGGCCATGCCTGCACCTCGCCGTTCTGGGTTGTCGCCTTCTCGGTCCGAACCGTTCGTCGGCTCACACGGTCATCAGCGCGGGCGAGTCGACGTGCAGCACGCTGTACGCGCCCTCGTACATCTGCAGTTCGAGGCGGTACTTGTAGGGCGTCCCCGGGGTCAGGGACGGCGGGACCATGCCGGCCCAGTGCGCCAGGTCCAGCTTGTCGCCGTCCCCCTCCTCGGAGTGCCGGGCCACGGGTGTCACCGCGCCGTCCGGACCGAGGAAGGTGATGCCCTTGATCTCCACGGGGGTCTGCAGGTCGACGGCGAGAGGCGTCCACTGGACGACCTGACCCGGCCGGACGACCGTGCACAGGTACGGCGTCCCCTGCCCGGTGCTGTCGTGGTCGCCGTTGTCCACCATGACGAGATTGCCGTTGAGCAGGGTGCCGCCGGAGAGGGCTCCGATGACGTCCACCATGGCGATGATGTTGACCTGCGGTTTGTCAGCCACTCGTTCCTCCTGCGTCGTCCGGGTCGTACGGGGGATGGGGTCAGCCGCGGTCGAGGACCAGCGGCACCTTGCCGAGCCGTGAGCGCTCGATGTCCGAGGAGTGCCGGGGCACGAACCTGACCTGGAGGCTGTAGCCGGTCTTCGCGATCGACGCCGGGTTGGCCTCGCCGTCGTTGAACAGGGACAGCGAGCGCGGCAGCGCCTCGGTGAGCACCCGCTGCAGACCCCCCGGGCCGAGCAGGGTGTCGAGGCGGTAGGACGGGCCGAGTACGTCGTCCACGGCGGCGTACAGCACGATCGTGCGCTCCTCGCGGTGGTTGACGAACTGCACCTCGTGGGCCACCTGGTCCAGATCCGCCACACCGGCCTTCGCCAGCTCGTCGCGGAGGGCCTCGTAGGCCCGGTGCGCGGAGTACTGGCTGTCGTTGAGGTGCAGCACGTCACCGGTGCGGCCGGCGAACTCGAACCGCTCGGCCCGGGGGCCGGGACCGTCCGGCCTCGGCCTGCGGATCATCCGGTCGCCCAGCTTCAGCCGCAGCAGCGGTGCCTCGTGACCGTGCAGCCGGGTGACGACCAGCTCCCCCTCCGCGCCCTCGGGGACCCAGCGCCCCCGCTCGTCGACGATCTCGACGAGGTGCAGGCCCGGTACGGCCGTCAGCGCCGGGTCGGACTCGGTCAGCTGCAGGCCGATCGTCTCCGCCTGGGTGGCGGCGAAATAGCTGAGGATCGACAGGTTCGGATAGAGCGCCTTCAGCTCGGTCCGGCTCCGCCGGGACAGCACCCCGCTGCCGTACAGCGCCACCCGGAAGCTCTCCCGGGCCTTCGCGCCCATGTCGGCGCCGAGTTCGGCGAGGATGGCGATGCCCGCCGAGATGCCCATCAGCGCTTTCGGGCCCCGGTAGGAGAAGAGGTGTTTCAGGACGGGTGCCGTGACGGGTCCGGCGCCGATGTAGTTGACGCCCGGCACCTGTTGCAGCACCCCGCCGACCATCGTGCCGCTGCTCCACATCTGGTAGTCCGCGAGGGTGGTGAGCAGCCACTTGGGGTCGTCGCCGGTCAGGTGGGGTTCGAGCAGGTAGGTGCCGAGGAAGCGGCCGGCCACCCGGTAGGTGTCGTGCAGCTCCCGCAGCGAGTACACGGTCTCCAGCGGGTTCCCCGTACTGGTGCCGCCGCTCGCGACGACCTCGAAGCCGCCGCGGTCGTGGGGGACGACCATGCCGTCCCGGGACCCCATGAAGAAGTCGCGTTGGGTGTCCTTGTCGGACAGCGGGACGCGCTGCCACTCCTCGTAGCTCCCGGGCGGCTCGACCACCCCGGCGGCGTCCAGCCGCGCCCGCCACAGCGGGTTGAGCCGTACGGTGTTGACCAGCTGCCGCAGCCGGCGCAGCACCAGGGCGTCCTGGACACCGTAGGGGAGTTCGCTGTACGGCCGCCCGCAGAGCCGCTCGCACTCGTCCATCTTCTCGGCGAACGACGGCAGCAGGGGCACCGCCTCCACGGAGGGCGGAGCCAGTTCGTCGTCCGGGATGAGCTTGCCGACCAGCTCGTGCACGTCGGTGGGGGGTGCCTCGGTCATATACGAGTCCGTCACTGTGCCTGTCCCGCCTTCCGTATCTCGTCGAGGAGCAGGTGGAAGTGGTCCGTCGTGACCTGGTGGTTCATCATCACCACACGCAGCGCGGCCACTCCGTCGACATCGACCTTCGAGATGAAGAACAGACCCCGTTGTTTCACCCGGTTCCGGATGTCCACCTGGAATTCAGCCAGTTCGGCGTCGCCGATCCAATCCGGCCGATATCGAAAACAGATGATGTTGGCTTCGGGGCGGTGCAGTGTCTCGAAATCCGTCTGTTCTTCAAGTATCGCGTGGGCGTCCTGGGTCAAGCGGCAGAGATACTCGATCTTTTCGGCAAAGAGCGCTTTTCCGTACATGGCCCAGAGCACCCACAGGGTCATGATCATGGGGCGTTTCGTGCATTCGAAATTCTTGGCGCCGCTGTCCAGCTCGGTGTACATACTCGGCTGTTCGTCGAACACGTAGCTCGCGGTCTGCCGGAATGCGCCCAGGCTGTGTTCACGGTCGCGGTAGAAGAGGAGCGTGCACGGGGCGGGCACGAACATCATCTTGTGCGCGTCCCACGCCAGGGAGTCCACCTGGTCGATCCCGCGCAGCTTGTGGCGCAGCGCGTCGGAGACCAGCAGGCTCGCGCCGTGGGCGCCGTCCACGTGCAGCCACAGACCGCGTTCCCGCGCGACGGCGGCCAGCTCGTCGAGCGGGTCGAAGGCGCCCACCGAGGTGGTGCCGGCCGAGGCGACCAGGCAGAACACGGTCAGTCCCCGCCGCTCGGCCTCGTCCAGCGCGGGCCGCACCCGGGCGACGTCGATCCGGCGGGCGGCGTCGAGCGGGAGGCGCACGACGCGGTCCTCGCCGATGCCGAGGATGCCCGCGGCGCGGGCCACGCTGTAGTGGACATCGGCGCCGACCGCGACGGCCGGCCTGACCACGGCGCCCAGGTCGGAGGTGCCGTGCGACCACACCCCGGGAAACGCCCGGTTCCGGGCGGCGAGCAGGGCCGTCAGGTTGGCCAGCGAGCCGCCGGAGGTGGTCACCATGGTGAAGGTGCCGGGCCGGAAGCCGATGAACCCGTTCAGCTCGTCGGCCATGATCCGCTCGGCGACGTTCGGCAGCTGGCCCGCCTCGTAGAACGACGAGGGCTGGTTGACGACCGAGCTGACGAAGTCGACGACCCCGGAGAGCGGCACGACCCCGGAGAACTGCCGGCCCATGTAGCCGGGGGAGTGGACCTGGATGCCGGTCCTGATGTACAGGTCGATGATCTCCGAGAGCCGGGCCTCGTCGAACGCGGCGGGCCGGTCGTGCTCCGTGGTCATCAGAGCCCTGGCCGCGCGGGTCAGCTGCTCGGGGTCGGCGAGCTCCAGGCCCCGGACGGAGAGGTCGGCCAGGTGTTTCTCCAGTTTGGCGAGCGCGGATTCGGTGTTCTCCCGGAACAGCTGTACATCGAACGCCTCGATCAACATTCCGCTCTGCGGCGATTCTGCCACGGAGGCCTCCTCGTACATTCCCTCATCGATGTCGATGAACAGGAATCGATGAACAGGGATCAGTGGAGCGCCACCACCGTAGGGCTTCGTGACAGGTGAATATACAATTCCTCTACGACTGTCCTGAATCGGCTCGGGGCGTCCGACGGGCCGTCGGAACGCTGGTCACGCGAGCCGCTTCAAGCACCGGATCGGGCACGGTGCGGGGTATGCGTTTTCAGGCTATGCTGACGAACACATTCCGATGTATACGCCATGTGATGGCCCAGGCGAATACGGTTCGGCGCCCCGGTCTCCGCACAGAGGGGCGAAACGTTTCTGCCATGGTCGAGAGGGCGGGTGCGGCCGGCGCCGGGGGATTGTGCCCGGGGCATGGTCGGTGTTCACAGCGCACCGTTCCGGCCATGAATCTTCACTTTTGGGTCACACGTTCGAGGCCCCGGCGCACCGCGCCGGGGCCCCGGGACCGATGGGTCAGGACGCCGCCCGGCCCACGTCCGTGGCCGCCGCGAAGTCGGGGCGGCCGAGAGGTGCCTTGGCGCGCACGGCGCCGATCCACTCGGCGGTGGTGGCCGTGAAGGAGAAGAACGACTGCACCACCACGAGCACCGCGTGGTGGATCTCCGCGGCGGAGAGGGCGCCCGTCCGGTTGGCCAGCGCCACCGCGCCGGTCGCGTCGGACAGCACCTCGGCCCGGTAGCCGAGGTGAACGGCGTGCCGGGCGGTGGACTCCACGCAGGTCTGCGTCATGTAGCCGGCGAGGGTGAGCGTGTCCACGCCCTCACGCCGCAGCCAGCTGTCGAGCCCGGTGCCGACGAAGGAGGAGGGCAGGTTCTTCTCCACCAGGTGGTCGTACGGACGTGAACGCACCACGTCGTGCAGGGCGAAGCCGTGCGTCCCCCGCGCGAAGAGGGGGGCGTCGGCGGGCGCGGCGTGCTGGACGACCACGACCGGCACGCCCTCCTGCCCCGCGGTGTCCATCGCCGCGGCGACGTTGGCCAGGCTGACGGCCGGGGACGGATAGGTGACCGGCAGGGCGCCCGTGATGTACTCGTTCTGGACGTCGATGATCACGAGGGCACGTTTCATGAGGGTTCTTCCCCTCCGCTGTCGAGTGGGTGAGGGTGTGCGGCCTCGGCGCGACGGCCGCGGGCGCCGGTGAGCGGGTCACCGGCACACCTGGGTCGCCCGGACGAACGCCTCGAAGAGCGCCTGCTGGGCGGGATCGTGACGGGCGGTGTGCTCCGGGTGCCATTGCACACCGGCGAACCAGGCCCGCCGGTAGGGCAGTTCCAGCGCTTCCCGGGTGCCGTCCTCCGCCCGCGCGGAGACCTTGAGCCCCGCTCCCATCCGGTCCACGCGCCGCCGGTGGAAACAGGACGCCGTCACCACCTGGGTGCCCATGGTCAGTTCGAGCAGCGTCGCGGGCTGCACGGTGACCTGGTGCACCAGGTTGTGGTGCTGACGCCGCCAGCCCGCGAGGTGCTCCTGCAACGTGCCGCCGAGGGCCACGTTGACGGTGTGCAGGCCCCGGCAGATGGCCAGCAGCGGCAGGTCGGTGCGGAGCACATGGTGGGCGAGGGCGAGGTCGAAGCCGTCCTGTTCGGGATCGGTGTCGTACGCGGTGCCGTGCGACCGGGACCCGCCGTAGCGGCCCACGGCCAGTTCGGCGCCGCCGGGCAGCAGCACACCGTCGAAACGGGTCAGCCGGTCGGCCACCAGGGCGGGATCGCAGCTCCCGTCCGGCGCGTACGGATGGAGGGCGACGGGTTCGCCGCCCGCCCGCCACACGGCCTCGACCAGGGCACGGGCGAGGACTTCGGCGGAGTTGCGCAGTGCGGAGGTGGAGACGGCGAAGCGGGCGGGGATGGCGATGAGGGGGCGAGGGGGACGATCGGGGGGACGGTTCACAGGCGTTCCTCTGCCGACAGGTCGAGGCACGGACGGCC
The DNA here is from genome assembly GCF_034105845.1 of Streptomyces sp. CRN 30. NCBI lineage: Bacteria > Bacillati > Actinomycetota > Actinomycetes > Kitasatosporales > Streptomycetaceae > Streptomyces > Streptomyces sp. CRN 30. The sequence goes on from NZ_JAVRHI010000325.1 coordinate 7,734, forward strand.
GTCACGGCGGTTCCTTCCGCGAGGCCGGTGGTGCGGGGGGTGGTGGTGCGGGGGTGGGGGGAGTGGGGGAAGTGAGGTTCGGGGGAGTGGGGGGAGCGAGGTTCGGGGGAGTGGGGGGTGGCGGTGAGTGGGGGGTGGGTTCGGCCTCGGGTCCGGCCGTGCTCCCGGCCTCGGTCCCGGCCGTGGTTCCTGCCTCGGGTCCGGCCGTGCTCCCTGCCTCGGTCCCGGCCGTGGTTCCTGCCTCGGGTCCGGCCGTGCTCCCTGCCTCGGTCCCGGCCGTGGTTCCTGCCTCGGGTCCGGCCGTGCTCCCTGCCTCGGTCCCGGCGGCAGTTCCTGCCTCGGGTCCGGTCGCGGGAGCCGATGCCGCCGGTCCTGGAGCCGCGGAACCCGGAGCCGCGACCGCCGGCGCCCCCGGACGCGGACGCGCCAGATGCGCGGCGGCGCCCACCAGCCATACGGCTGGAACCGTCAGCGCCAGCCACGTGGCCGTGGTCCGGCCGCCGCCGATGAGCGTGGTCAGGTTGGCCAGGATGAGGCCGATGGCCCCGGCGATACCGAGTGCGCCGAGGCCGGGCGCGACGACGGTGTTCCACAGCCGCCGGTCCAGCCGGTGCCGGCGGAAGAAGACGACCACGGACACCGACGTCAGGAAGTACAGCAGCATGATCGCCAGCACCGCGACACCGCTGAACCACGAGAACAGCGTCACCACCGGGTCCCGGCCGGCCAGCGCGAACGGCACGACCAGCAGTACCGCGAGCGCCGTCTGGACGAGCCCGGCGACCCAGGGCGCGCCCCGCCGGTTGAGGGTGGTCAGGACGTGGGGGAGACGGCGCTCGCGGCCGAGCGAGAACAGGTAGCGGTCGGCCGAGTTGTGGAAGGCGAGGATGCCCGCGAACAGGGAGGTGGCGAGCAGGACGGGCAGCACGTCGCCCGCCCAGCCGCCGAACCGGTCGGCGATCGGCAGGAAGACGAAGGCCGAGGAGTCCCCGCCCGCCAGGGCGGCCCCGGCGGCCGCGGCGGCCCGCGAGGCGCCGTGCGCGGAGATCACCATCCACGAGGTGAGCGCGAAGAACGCCGTGATCAGCGTGATCGACAGATAGGTGGCGCGCGGCACGGTCCGGTGCGGATCGCGCGCCTCCTCGCCGTAGACGGCGGTGGCCTCGAACCCGAACATCGAGGCGACGGCGAACATCATGGCCACGCCGGGAGCCCCGTCGAGCGCGGCGTGCGCGGAGAAGCTGTCGGCGAGACCGAGCCCCTCAGGTCCTCCGCCGCGCACCAGTGTCACCACGGCGAACGCCAGCAGCACGCTGGTCTCCGCGGCCACGAGGACCGCCAGGACACGGGCGCCCATGGTGATGCCGGCCATGCCGAGGGCCTGTACGAGCGCCATGGTGAGCAGGGCCCACACCCACCACGGCAGGTCGACGCCGGTGTGCACCCGCAGCAGGTGCGCGACCGTCGCCCCGTAGAGGCCGTACATGGCGGCCTGGATGGTGCAGTACGCGAAGAGCGCGACGGCGGCGCTGCCCGTTCCGGCGGTCCCGCCCAGCCCCTTGCCGATGTACCGGTAGAACGCGCCCGGCTCGACCACGTGCCGGCTCATCGCGACGAACCCGACGGAGAAGAGCAGAACCACCGCGCCCGCGACGACGTAGGAGGCGGGCACGCCGGGTCCGTTGCCCAGCGCGACGGAGAGCGGCACCGCGCCGGCGATGCCGGTCAGCGGGGCCTGCGCCGACAGGACGAGGAAGAGGATGCCGAACACGCCCAGGGCATCGCGCCGCAGCCGCGCCGGACCGGCGCTGTGGTCCCCCGGCGCGCCGCCGGTGCCGCGGGGCCGCGGTCCGTCACCGGCGCTCCGGCCCTCCGGCGCGTCACCGGTGCCGCGGGGCCGCGGTGCGTTGTCGGACATCCCGGCTCCTCGGTGTGGTGGGCGGGGACCACGGTGGGTGCGGTGGGGGACCGGTGGTCGCCGGTCGTGGTGGGCCGTGTCAGCCGGGCGCGGGTGAGGAGGCGTCCTCCGCCGGCCCCTGAGCGCTCGGGCACCCGGACCGGTCACCGGCCGGGCACCTGAAGTCGACAACGACCTTCATGGAACGGTCCTCCGAGGCGGCACACCTCCGTGGAGGTGGGACACCCCCGTGCGCGGTGCGGACCAGGGCAGCCGGACGCGCGCCGCCATTCGTTTGGTACCAAACAACATAGGTGAGCGGTTCCGCCGGGTCAATGGCGGCCGCCCGGTGGCGAGTTGACCCGCCGGGTCTTGCGGACGTACGGGCGTCGTCCCTACGGTCGACATACCGTTTGGCATCAAACAAGGAGTGGCCGGGCGCGCCGCCGGACCACGCGAGACCCCGTTCCCACCTGCCCGAGGAGGCAGCGGTGAGCGCACACGACCCCTCCCAGCTCCGCCGGCACACCGAACGGCTCGTCGAGGCGGGCATCGACGTGGTCCGGGTGGTCTACCCCGACCTGCTCGGCACCGACCGCGCCCGGGACGTGCTCATCGACCACCTGCCCACCGCCTGCGCGCACGGACTCGCCTTCTGCCGGGCCGTCTACCACACCACCCCGAGGGGGGACGTGGTCCCGGTGTCCGGGGGACTGGACGCCGGGCTGCCCGACATGCTGGTCCGGCCCGACCTGGACACCCTGACCCCGCTCCCGTGGGAACCCGGTGTCGCCTCCTGCCTCGGGGACGTCGTCGACGCCCGGACCGGCGCCCCGGCCCCCGAGTCCCCCCGTGACCTGCTGCGCACGGTACTCGCGAGGTGCGCGGAACACGGACTGCGCCCCGTGGCGGGGCCGGAACTCGAGTACTTCCTCTGCGAGGCGGACCCGGGCGCCCCCGGCGGCCTGCGCCGCTACTCCACCGCAACCGGCGTCGTCTACACGGCCGGACTCCGCGCCGACCCGGACAACCACCTGCTGCGCACCCTGCGCCGGCTGCGGGACCTGGGCATCGGCGTCACCACCGGCAACCACGAGTTCGACGGCTCGCAGTTCGAGATCAACCTCGCCCACTCCGACGCCCTCGACGCGGCCGACCGGGCCTTCCGCCTGAAGTCGGCGGTCAAGGAACTCGCCCGCCAGGAAGGCCGGTCCGCCACCTTCATGGCCAAGCCCTTCAACGACGCGGGCGGCTCGGGTTTCCACCTCCACCTCTCCTGCGCCGACGCCGGCAGCGACGGCGAGGGCGGCGGCAACGCCTTCGACGACCCCTCCGGCCGCTACGGCCTCTCCACCACCGCCCTGCACGCCGTGGCGGGCCTGCTCGCCCACGCCCCGGCGCTCGCCGCGCTGCTCAACCCGACGGTCAACTCCTACAAGAGGTTCGGTCCCGACACCCTGGCCCCCTGGCTGATCGACTGGGGCCTGGACAACCGCAGCGCCATGGTCCGCGTGCCGCCCGAACGGGGCTCCGGCGCACGGCTCGAACTGCGCCTCGGCGACGCCTCCGCCAACCCCTACCTGCTGATCGCCGCCACCGGTGCCGCCGCGCTGCTCGGCGTACTGGACGGCGCCGACCCGCCCGCCCCCCTCCAGGGGTACGGCTACGACTCCGCCAAGAGCGAGCTGCTGCCCATGAGCCTGCCCGCCGCGCTCGACGCCCTGGAGGCGGACACCGCGCTCACCCGCGTCCTCGGCAAGGAGTTCGTCGCCGCCTGGCTCACCTACAAGCGCGACGAGGTCAGCAGGTTCCAGCAGCATGTCACCGACTGGGAGCTGGCGGAGTACGCCGATCACCTGTGACCCGCGGGCAGCCCCGTTCCCCTCCCCCGAAGGAGCCCCCGATGGCGGCACCCGCCGAGGCCGAATTCCTGCCCCTCGACGACATCGACCTCACCGACCTGGACCGCTTCACCGACGGCGTGCAGCCCTGGCGCATGTTCCACACCCTGCGCCACCGGGACCCCGTCCACTGGCAGCCGGAGACCGCGCCCAACTCGGGTTTCTGGGCGCTGACCCGGCACAGCGACATCGTCCGCGTCGACCGCGACCCGGACACCTTCACCTCGACCAGGTTCGTCAACCTGGAGGAACTCGACGACGACCAGATCGCCCGGCGCGCCTCGATCCTGGAACTGGACGGCACCCGCCACCGCGCGCTGCGCAGCCTCCTGCAACGGCAGTTCGGGCACAGCGTCATCAACCGCTACACCGACTTCCTGCGCGGCCTGACCGCCCGCACCCTGGACGCCGCGCTGCCGCTGAAGACGTTCGACTTCGTCACCCACGTCGCGGCCGACTTCCCGATCAACGTCCTCGCCCGGCTCCTGGACGTACCGCCCGAGGACAACCGGCAGCTCATCGACTGGGGCAACCGGCTCATCGGCAACACCGATCCGGACTACGCCGACGTCCTCCTGTCCGACCCCGACAGCGAGCGCTACCGCGACCTGCCCTTCCGCTCCCCGGCCGCCACCGAGGTCTTCGCCTACGGCCGTGAACTGGCCCGGCAGCGGCGCGGCAAGGCCGGTGACGACCTGGTCTCCCGGCTCGTCAACGAGACGCCCCGCGACGGAGTGCCGCTCACCGCCCAGGACTTCGACAACTACTTCCTGCTCCTGGTCGTCGCCGGCAACGAGACCACCCGGCACGCCATCAGCCACACCATGCTGGCCCTCACCGAACACCCCGACCAGCTCGACCGGCTCCGCCGCGACCCGGGACTGATCCCGGCCGCCGTCGAGGAGTTCCTGCGCTGGGCCACCCCCGTGTACCACTTCCGGCGTACCGCGACCCGCGACACCGAACTGGGCGGCCGGCGCATCGCCGAGGGCGACAAGGTCGTGATGTGGTACGCCTCGGGCAACCGCGACGAGAGCGTGTTCCCCGACCCCTACGCCTTCGACGTGACGCGCAGCCCCAACGACCACGTCACCTTCGGCAAGACCAGCCCGCACCTGTGCCTGGGCAACCTCCTGGCGCGCACCGAGATCCGTGTCATGTTCGAGGAACTGATCCCGCGCCTGGCCGACATCCGGCTCAGCGGGCCGGTCCGCCGGGTGCGCTCCAACTTCGTCAACGGCATCAAGGAACTGCCGGTGACCGTCACCCTCACCTGACACCGGGGCAGGGCTCGTGCGGAACGTGGCTTGTGCGAAGCGTGACGCGACAACGTTGTCTTGATGGTGGTACGAGGGTACTCCCGCCCGGGGAAACGATGTCAAGCCCTCTTCCGTGGTACGGCGGTGGCGCGCTACTGTCCCTGCGGCTTGTGCGACCCGTGGTGCGCGACCCGTCCGGAGGAGGGGCCGCGTCATGCGTTTCCGTCCGATGTCCCTGCTGCTCGCCGCCGCGCTCGCGGTCGGCGGCGGCACCCCCGCCCTGGCGGCCGGCGCCGCCCCACCCGACCTGTCCCTCGTCAAGGACCCCACCGCCTACGTCGATCCGCTGATCGGCACCAGCAACGGCGGCGACACCTACCCCGGTGCCGTCGTCCCCTCCGGCATGCTCTCCTGGAGCCCCGAGAACACCAAGGGCGACGCCACCAGAACCGTTGCCCCCGGCGGCTACCACTACGACGCGACCCGCACCCGCGGCTTCAGCCTGACCCACATGTCCGGCACCGGCTGCGCGGGCGGCAGCGGCGACATCCCGTTCTTCCCCTACACCGGCGAGGTCACCTCCTCCCCGGCGAGCGACACGAAGGACGCCGTCTACGCCGCCGACTTCCGTCACGACGACGAGACCGCCGAACCCGGCCACTACAAGGTCTCCCTCGCCTCCGGTGTCACCGCCGACCTCACCGCCACCGCCCGCACCGGCTCCGCGCGGTTCACCTACCCGGCCGGCAAGCCCGCCGCCCTGCTGGTGCGCACCGCCAACTCCGAGGTCGGGTCGACCGACTCCACCGTGCGGATCGACCCGAAGACCCGTACCGTCTCCGGCTCCGTCACCTCCGGCAACTTCTGCGGCTACCTCGACCCCGAGGGACAGCGCGCCTACTACACCCTGCACTTCACGGCCACCTTCGACCGCGCCTTCAAGGCCACCGGCACCTGGCGGGACGACACGCTGAGCCCCGGTTCCACCACGGCCTCCGGCGGTACCGGCGGCTTCGCGGACGGCGGCCGGCCCGTCGCCGGCAAGGGCGCCGGCGGCTGGGTCGAGTTCGCGCCCGGCAGCGGACCGGTGGGCGTCAAGGTCGGCATCTCCTACGTCGACCGGGCCGGCGCCGAGGCCAACCTCAGGGCCGAGAACCCGCCGGGCCGCTCCTTCGACTCCGTGCGCCGGGCCGCCCACGACGCCTGGCGGGACCGCCTCGACGCGATCCGGGTCGGCGGCGGCACCGACGACGAGCGCACCACCTTCTACACCGCGCTCTACCACGCCCTGTTCCACCCGAACGTCATCAGCGACGCCGACCGCAGGTACCGCGGCTCCGACGACCGCGTGCACCGGGTCTCCCGGGGGCACCGGGCGCAGTACGGCACCTTCTCGGGCTGGGACGTCTACCGCAACCAGGTCCAACTGCTCACCCTGCTCGACCCGCGGCTCGGGTCCGACATCGCCCAGTCGCTGTACGAGTTCGCCGGGCAGAACGACGGCGTGTGGGACCGCTGGCTGCACGGCGCGAGCGGCACCCACGTCATGAACGGCGACCCCGCGCCGATCGCCCTGGCCGGCATCCACGCCTTCGGCGGCACCGACTTCGACCTGGAGGGCGCCCTGGACTCGCTGCTGAAAGCCGCGACCGAACCGACCGAACGGGACCTGTCACCGGCCGGCAAGCCCATCCTGTCGGTCGGCCAGCGGCCCTCCCTCGACAAGTACCTGAAGCTGCACTACATGCCGTCCGTCTCCAACGCCTGGGGCGGCGCGGCCGAGACGCTGGAGATGTCCGGCGCCGACTACGCGCTCTCCCGGCTGGCGTCCGCCGCGGGCCGCGAGGACACCGCCGAGACCTTCGCGGCCCGCTCCCAGTACTGGCAGAACAACTTCAACATCGCCGCCGACCCAGGCGGCGGCTACATCGCCAACCGCAAGGCCGACGGCAGCTGGGTCACCGGCTTCACCCCGGCCACCGGCAACGGCTTCGTCGAGGGCACGGCCGCCCAGTACACCTGGATGGTGCAGCACAACCCGGCCGGCCTCTTCGCGGCGATGGGCGGCACCGACGAGGCGCTGAAGCGGCTGGACACCTTCTTCCACGACGACGACGGCGACTGGGTCTTCAGCGGCGGCGGTGACAAGTCCGGCATGGACAACGAGCCGTCGATCAACGTGCCCTACCTGTACGACTACGCGGGCGCCCCCCACAAGGCCCAGGAGACCGTCCGCGCGGCCATGGGCGAGCTGTGGTCGACCGCGCCGGGCGGCATCCCCGGCAACGACGACCTCGGCGCCATGTCGTCCTGGTACGTGTTCTCCGCGCTCGGCATGTACCCGCAGGTCCCCTCCCGCGCCGAACTGGTCCTCGCCTCCCCGCTCTTCCCGCGCGTGGAGATCGACCGGCCGGGCGGCAAGGACATCTCGATCCGCGCCGAGGGCGCGGCGGCCGACGCGCCGTACATCCACTCCCTGAAGGTCGACGGCCGCGCCGGCGACCGCCCGTGGCTCCCGGCCTCCGTCGTCGAGCACGGCGGACGGCTCGACTACACCCTGTCCACCACCCCCGACCCCGCCTGGGGCGCCGGCCAGGCACCGCCGTCCTTCCGGGACGGTGAACAGCCGTACCAGATCGGTGTCGGCCCGACCGCCGCGACGATCGCCCCCGGCGGCGGCACGGAGGTCGGCGTCCGCGCGCTGGCGGTGAGCGGCGGCGAGGGACCCGAGGTGCGGTTCCGCGTCGAGACCCCCGACGGCATCACGGCCACCCCCGCCGAGGGAGCGGTCACCGGCGGCGAACAGAAGATCGTACTGAGCGCGGCCGACGGCATCGGCCAGGGCTTCTACGACGCGAAGGTCACCGTCACCTCGGGCGACAGCTCCTACACGCAGCCCGTCTCCCTGACCGTGGCCGCCCCCGGCACGCTCCTCGCCGCCTACGACAACACGGGCGTCTCCGACGACGAGGGCGAGCACGACGAGGCCGACTACGACGGCGGCGGCTGGAGCTACTCCCGGCAGGCACTCGCGGCGGCGGGACTTCACCCGGGCGAGCCGGGCACGGTCGACGGCCTCGCCTTCACCTGGCCCGGCTCCCCGGCGGGACGCCCCGACAACGCCTCCGCCACCGGCCAGACCATCGACCTCACCGAACCGGCCACGCGGCTGTCCTTCGTCGGCAGCGCCGTCAACGGCAACCAGAGCGCCGAGGCGACCGTCACCTACACCGACGGCACCACCGGCACCGTCCCCCTCGCCTTCACCGACTGGACCGTCGGCGGCGGGGGAGGCACCGTCCAGTACGGCAACAAGGTGCTCGCGAAGACCGCTTACCGCAACGTCGCGGGCGCGGACAAGGACCCGGTGGCGACGTACGTCTTCGCCACCGAACCGTTCACGGCACCGGACGGCAGACAGGTACGGAGCGTCCGCCTCCCCGACAACGCGGACCTGCACGTGTTCACCCTCGCCGTGGGCTGACGTCCCCGCCGGCGCCCCGGCGAACACTATGAACGCAATGATCGTCGCCCTGGCCGCACGCACCGGCCCTGCCTAGCATCGCCGCACGTGGCGCGACGGTGCGCCCGTGGAGAGAAAGAGCCGCGCGGTGAAGCAACTCGCAGCCAGGGCCCGTTCGTTCCGGTCACGCCGGTCAGGCCGGTCCCGTGGAGCCCGTTCCGTCTGGCAGGCCCTGTGCGTGACCGGCGCGGTCGCCGGGGCGCTGGTCCAGGCGCCCGCGGCCCAGGCCGCCACCACGGGACCGGCCCCCGCGGAGTGTCCCGCCGTCCTGACCGGCAAGGCCACCTGCTTCACCGGCCAGGACGGCAACGGCGCCCCCTACACGATCGCCGTCCCCGCACGGTGGAACGGCTCGCTCGTCGTGCACGCCCACGGCGGGCCCGACCTGGGCGACACCCCCGACCCCGCCCGCAGCGCCGACGACCTGGAGCGCTGGGCGGTGATGGTCGAGGAGGGCTACGCCTGGGCCGGCTCCTCCTACCGGCGCGGCGGCTACGGCACCCGGATGGCCGCCGCCGACACCGAGAACGTGCGCCGCGTCTTCGTCGCCGCCTTCGGGCGGCCCGACCGGACGTACGCGCACGGCCAGTCGTGGGGCGGGAACGTCGCCGCGAAGGTCGTCGAGACCTACGGCCGCACACCCGGCCGGTACGACGGGGCGCTCCTCACCAACGGCGTCCTCGGCGGCGGCTCGCGCGGCTACGACTACCGCGTCGACCTGCGCGTCGTCTACCAGTACTACTGCCACAACCATCCGCGCCCGAGCGAGCCGCAGTACCCCCTGTGGCAGGGCCTGCGCGCCGGCTCGGCCATGACCTCCACGGGTCTCACCGCCCGGCTGCGCGAGTGCACCGGCTTCGACGCCGACCCCGCGGACCGCACCGCCCTCCAGCAGCGCAACCTCGACGACATCCTCGCCGTCACCGGCGTCCCCGAGCGCACCCTGGAGTCGCACCTGCGCTTCGCGACCTTCACCTTCCGCGACATCGTCCACGAGCGCCTCGGCGGCCGGAACCCCTTCGGCAACACGGGCGTGCGCTACTCCGGTTCGCACGACGACGCGGCCCTCAACGCGGGCGTCGAGCGCTTCTCCGCCGACCCCGCCGCCCGGCGCGACCTCTCCTACGACAGCGACCTCACCGGCGAGATCGGCATCCCGGTCCTGACCCTGCATGCCGTCGACGACCCGACGGCCTTCGTCGAGCACGAGGCCGCCTACCGCGCCACCGTCCGCGGCGCCGGCCAGGACCGCCGCCTCGTACAGACCTTCACCCGCGAGTCCGAGCACAGCGGGCTGAGCGACTCCGAGTACGCCACCTCCCTCGGGGCCCTGGACCGGTGGGTCCGCGAGGGCGTGCGGCCGTCACCGCGCTCGGTCGCCGCGTCCTGCGCCCGCCACGACCGCGTGTACGGCACCGGCTGCTTCTACGACCCGGAGTTCACCCCCGCCTCCTACGCGTCCCGCGTCGAGCCCCGCCCCGGCGGCACGGTCTGGCCGGCGATGACCGAGGCGCAGGAGAGGCGCTGGTCCCGGATCGACGGCGTGGGCATCGCTCCCTGAGCCACCGGCCCCCGGCCCCCGGCCCGCCGTCACCCGTCCAGCTCGCGCACCAGCGGGTGGTGCGCGCAGCGGAAGCCGCCCGCGAACGTGGTCACCGCTTCGAAGGGCAGCGTGTGGACGGTGACGTCGCGCGCGGTCAGCTCCTCGGCGAGCGCCGTGAGCCGTTCGTCGACGACCACCTCACCGGGGCCCAGGACGAGACTGTTGCCCGCGAGGAGGTTCACGGCGTCCGACAGGGAGACGTCGATCAGTTCCCAGCCGTCGACCGGCGCGGGGACCCCGTCCGGGAACTGCTCCCGGCAGACCACCGCCAGACCCTCCCGTACGGCGGTCAGCCCGTCGTCGAGATGGATGACCCGTTCGTCCAGCGGGACCTCCCGGACACGGTGGCCGTCCCCGAGCAGTTCCGCCAGCCAGCGGGCCCCCGCCGGGTCGGACGCCGCTCCGCCCCGGCCGCACCCCACCAGGACGTCCCGGCCGAGGACCAGGACGTCCCCGCCCTCCAGGAACGGCCCGGTCGCCGAGGCCATCTCGGCGACCGGGCCCGGCGACGGCGGCGGCATCACCGAGCAGCGCGCCCCGCGGGCCGCCGCCTCGGCGAGGACGGGCCGCAGCCCGAAGCGTTCCTTGTAGCGGACCGGCAGCCGCAGCGCGGTCTCGATGACGTGATCGCCCACCACGACCATCGGGTCCCGGACGAACGTCTGCATGCTGAACTGGTCGTCCTCCCCGCCGTACGCGCCCAGTTCGGGTGCGGTCAGCTCGCGCGGCCGGTGGACGACCACCCCGCGACCGGCGAGGAAACGGACCAGCCCCTCGATCTGCTCGACGGCGCTCGTGAACCCGTCGGAGTCCGCCTCCGACCACAGCCTCCCCGCCCAGCCCGGCAGTCGCCGCCGGGTCCGCTCGGGCAGGAAACCCAGGGAGCCGGGGAGTCCCCCGCCCAGCGACCCGGGAACGCGGAAGTCGATGACCCGCCCGACCACCGTCTCCTTGAGCACCCCCCACTCGTGCGTGACATTGACGCGGTCGCCCGCAGCCCGTGTGCTCATGACCGTGATGCTCCTCGTCCGGCCGGGGCCGGGGCCCGAGCCTGAGGCGCGAGGCGGCCGGTGTCGTGGGGTGTGTGGTGTATGCCCTGTTTCCCGCCTGTATCCAGTGTTTCACGTGGAACCGGATCCGCAGCTCGGATCACTTCCTCGCCGCCGGACCCGGCAGCACGTACCCGCCCGGGTGCGGACCGATCCGCCGCGCCCGGCATGGCCGCGGCTGCCTCGGGGGAGGAAGCTGGACGGTGTGCCGGACGGAGGAGGGGGCGGCGATGGTCACGGTGCTGGTCGTCGTACTGGCCGCCATGGCGCTGGGGGTCGTCGCGCTGCGGCTCGCGGCGTACGGGCGGCGCGAGGCGCGGGCGGAGCGGGCCCGGCTGGCCGAGGAGGCGCGGCGCGCGGCGCGCCGGTCCCTCGACGCGGTCCTGGCGATGGACGACCGGCAGTTCGAGGAGTTCGTCGCCGGGCTCTGCCGCCGGGACGGCTGCACCCAGGTGCGGCGGGTCGGCGGCGCCGGTGACCTCGGGGCCGATGTGACGGGCCGGCTGCCGGACGGACGCCGCCTCGTCGTGCAGTGCAAGCGCTACGCCAAGCACCGCACGGTCGGCAGCCGCGACCTCCAGACCTTCAACGGCACGGCCCGCGCGGAACACGGCGCCGACGTACCGGTCTACGTCGCGACCTGCGTCTTCACCAGGCCGGCCAGGGAGTTCGCGGCCAGGCACCGGCTCTGCCTGATCGACATCAACCTCCTCGGTTTCTGGAACAGCGGCACCCCGCTGACGTCGTTCCTCGAACTGGACATCAGCCGTTCCGGCACGCACCGCAGGCTCCGGCCGGACCCGGAGTGAGGCCCGGCTACCGCCCGAGGCGGCGGTGCCATCGGATCTCGCCCTCGTACCACTCGTCCGTGGGCGTCAGCCCGGCGGCGGTCGCGACGGCGGCGGACGCCCGGTGCGCGGGGTGGACATGGGCGACGACGGCCGCCACCGGCTGCCCTCCCAGCCAGCCGACGAGCCCTCGGGCGGCCTCGCCGGCGATGCCCCGCCGCTGCCACGGAGTCCCCGTGACCCAGGCGACCTCGGCGAGGAGACCGCCAGTCGACGGATCGCCGGTCGACGGATCGCCGGACGACGGGCCGACCGTCGCCTGCACCGTGCCCGTCAGGCACCCCTCCGGGCGGAGCAGGACCACCCAGTTCAGCCAGGTGACGGCCGGGTCGGGCGAGCCCGCGGTCAGGCGGCGGTAACGGGAACGCAGGCCGTCGGGGTCGTACGGCGTGCCGCCGATGAAGGTGTGCAGCGCCGGGTCGGACAGTACCGCGGCCATCTCCTCGGCGTGCTCGACCCGCAGCGGCAGCAGGTCGAGCCGGTCGGTGGCGATGGACTCGGCGGTGATCACGGTCATGCGGGGGGCCTCCTCGACGGCCGGCGGTTCGTCGAGTCTCTCGACCACGGCCACTGTCTCACCTTCCCGTTCCCGCCTTCCCGTTCCCGCAGGGCGGCACCGTGCCGGGGGGGGGCACCGCTCCCATCGTCACCGCCCGCACCACCGCCGCGACGTCCTCGCGGCCGAGGGGCTCGGCGTCCATGGAGTTGTGGATGGTGAACCCCTCCACCACGGCACGCGCCTCCGCCATGGACCCGGCCGCCTCCAGCGATTCCCGGTAGCGCGCGGACATCGACCCGGCGCTGGGCTCCACCGTGTACGCGGGCTTCGCGGCGGCCGGCCTCGCCGTCGTGGTCTTCGCGGGGCCTCAGCTCCGGGTCGCCGGGGCGAACGGCCCGTGCAGGGCCGCCCACTGGAGCAGCAGGATCGTCTTGCCGTCGGCGATACGGCCGTCGACGGTCATCGCCAGCGCCTCGGAGAAGGGCAGCTCCAGCACCTCGATGTCCTCGCCCTCCTCCTCGACGCCGCCGCCCGCGCCGGTGCGGTCCGCCGCGCTGTAGGGCGCCGCGAAGAAGTGCAGGCGCTCGGTGACGGAGCCGGGGCTCATGTAGGCGTCCAGGACGTGGGTGAGCGGGCCGAGCGTGACACCCAGTTCCTCCGCGCTCTCGCGGCGGACCGCGGTGACGGGGTCGTCGGCGTCCAGCAGCCCGGCCGCCGCCTCGACGAGCATGCCGTCCGGGTGGTCGTTGACGTAGGCGGGATAGCGGAACTGGCGGGTGAGCAGGACCAGGCCGCGCGCGGTGTCGTAGGGCAGGACGACGGCGCCGTTGCCACGGTCGTAGGTCTCGCGCCGCTGGGTCTCCCAGCGTCCGTCGCGGCGCCGGTAGTCGAAGGTGGTGCGGCGCAGGACGTGCCACCCCCGGGAGGTCAGCTCGACATCGCGGACGACGACGTCCGGGTTCCGGTCGAGGTCGCGCCCGGCCCGGTCGAGGCCGGTGCGGCCGCGGTGGTCCGGGGTGTCGACGCCGGGGAGGTCGGTCATGGGGGACTCCTGGGATGTACTGCGTATCGCGGGTATCGCGGGTGCGGCGGTCGCCACAGGCGCTACACTACATGCAGAAACATGCAAGAACAGGAGAGAGTGTGCATGCTGGCTGCTGAACGGCGCGACCACCTGCTCGGACTGCTCGCCCGCGAGGGCAAGGTCGTCGCCAAGGACGTCGCCGCCGACCTGGGCATCTCCGAGGACAGTGTCCGGCGCGACCTGCGCGACCTCGCCGCCGAGGGGCTGTGCCAACGGGTCTACGGCGGTGCGCTCCCCGTCTCCCCGGCGGTGGCCGGCTACGCGGACCGGCGGGCCGTCGCCCCGGACGGCAAGCGCAAGGTGGCCGCGGCGGCCGCCGCGCTGGTACGGCCCGAGGGGACGCTGATCCTCGACGGCGGGACGACCGCGCTCGCCGTCGCCCGCACGCTTCCGCACGATCTCGCCTGCACCGTGATCACGCACAGTCCGACGATCGCCGCGGCGCTGCTCGACCATCCGCGGGCGGAGCTGTTCCTGCTGGGCGGCCGCGTCTTCAAGCACTCGGCGGTCGCCTGCGGGGCCGCCGCGGTCGAGGCCGCGCAGAACGTCTCGGCCGACCTCTGCCTCCTCGGCGTCACCGGCGTCCACCCCGAGACGGGCCTGACCACCGGGGACGCGGAGGAGGCGGCGATGAAGCGCGCGCTGGCCGCGCGGGCCGCCGAGACGTACGTCCTCGCCTCCTCGGAGAAGATCGGCACGGCGTCGCGGTACCGCGTCCTGCCCTGGGAGCGGATCACCGGGGTGATCACCGACGCGGGCCCGGACGACCCGGTCGTGACCCGGCTGAGCGAGCTCGGCGTGGAGGTGCTGACCGCCGGGTGACGGGCGCCCGGACCCGCCCGCCCCGCTTGACCTTGACACCGTGACAAGGTCTTCACTGAGCCGCAGGAGGTGGTACGGATGACCATGCCGCACGAGGACACGGCGGCCCTGCGGGGACTGGAGCACCGGGACGCGTCCGTCCGGCTGCGGGCGGCGCTCGCGGTCGGCACGGCCCCCGCCCCGCACCAGGTCGGCCCACTCGTCGAACGGTGCGCCACGGAACCGGAGTTCGCCGTGCGCGAGATGCTCACCTGGGCCCTCACCCGCCACGCGGCGGCTCGGACGGTGCCGAGGCTCGTCGACGAACTGCGCTCGGAGCGGGCGCGGGCGCGGAGCCAGGCACTGCACACCCTGTCCAAGATCGGGGACCGGCGCGCGTGGCCCGCGATCACACCGGAGCTGCTGTCCGACGCCGACGACGAGGTGGCGCGGAGCGCCTGGCGGGCGGCGGTCGCGCTCGCGCCCGACGAGGCGAGGCCCCGGCTGGCGGCGGCACTCGCGGACCAGCTCGGCCGCGGCGGGCACGAGACACGGCTCAGCCTGAGCCGGGCCCTGGTCGCGCTCGGTGACGCGGCGGAGCCGGTCCTCGACGCCGCCGCGGCGGCCACGGACCCCCACGTGCGCACGCACGCCCTCGCCACCCGACGGCTGCTGCGCGACCCGGACTCCGGGTTCGAAGCGGCGATCGAGGAGGCCCGCCGCGTGGTCGCCCTCGGAGCGTACGACCCCGCCGGCGGGAGAGGATGACCCGGCGATGCTGATCGGCGAAGTGGCACGGCGGGCCGGGGTCAGCGCCCGCATGCTCCGGCACTACGAGGCGCTCGGCCTGGTCGTGCCGACCGGGCGGACCGACGGCGGGTACCGCGAGTACTCCGACGCGGACATCCGCCGCATCCTGCACGTGGAGAGCCTGCGCTCGCTCGGGCTGTCGCTGCGCGAGGCCGGGCGGGCGCTCGACGACCCCGGCTTCGCCCCCTCGGCGCTCGTCGCCGACCTGGTCCGCCAGACGGAGGCCCGCATCGCCGGCGAGACGGAACTGCTCACCCGGCTCCGCCGCATCGACGCGGCGGAACCCGCCGGCTGGGAGGACGTCCTGCGCGCCGTGGAACTCCTGCGGGCGCTGCGCTCCCCGAGCGCGGGGCGGCGCCAGCGCGCCGCCCTGTCCTCGGTCGACACCCTTCCCGTGCCGGTGGAGGCGCTGGTCGAGGCGGTGCTCGCCGAACCGGACCCGATCGTCGCCGGCGCCCTGCGCTGGGCCTTGGCGCAGGCGGGCGACGGCGCGTCGGCCCTGCTCGCGAAGGGCCTCGACGCCCCGGCCGCCGACGTACGGGAACGCGCGGTGCTGTCCCTCGCCGAACTCACCGACGACGGGGCCGCCGCCGTGCTCCGGGACGCGCTCACCCACCCGGACCCCGTGGTCCGGGGGCGCGCGGCCCTCGCCCTCGGCCCCCGCGGGGTGGCCGACGCGATCCCCGTCCTCGTCGGCATGGTCGCGGCGGGGACCAACGACGTCGACGCCGCCGACGCGCTGGGCGTGCTCGCGGACCGCCCCGGGCCGGCGGACCGCATCGCCACCGGGCTCGTCGACCGCCTCGGCCGCACCGGCGTCACCGCCCTCGCGCG
>NZ_JAVRHI010000326.1:0-20034 GCF_034105845.1 Streptomyces sp. CRN 30
GAACGGCACCGCGTCGGCGGTCTGCGCCGACACCCCCCTTCGCCTGCGCTTCGCCGCCGACGTCACCCTCGGCACCGAGGGACGTCTGACGGTGCGCCGCGGCCCGCATCCAGGAGGCACAGGACGGCCGGGCGGCCCTGCCCGGGGCGCGTCCCGCCCCCGAGGGGAACGCCCTGCCGCAGGGTCCGGGCGCGTCCATGGCCCCCGGCGGACCGCCGCCCGGCCAGATCGTCGACCCCTACGGCGTCCGTACGACGTCCTGGCGCACCGCCCCGCCCCGGCAGGCCGGTGACCGGCCCACCCTGCCCGGCGGTTCCCCGGTCCCCGGCGATCGGTCCACGCTGCCCGGTGGCTCCCCGGTCCCCGGCGATCGGTCCACGCTGCCCGGTGGTTCCCCGGTCCCCGGTGACCGGTCCACGCTGCCCGGTGGTTCCCCGGCCCCCGGGCACACCGCCTTCTCGGGTGGGCCCGCCGCCGGACCCCACGGGTTCCCGGCCCCGTCCGCCGAGCCCGCCCCTCCCGGCGCCGCGCCGAACGGCCGGTCACAGCACCCCGCGCTGCCCGAGACCGTCGCACCCTCGGCCCCTTCCGCTTCCGCTTCCGCCTCCGCTTCCGCGTCCGGTCGCTGGGACGATCTCGTCGCCGACCGGCCCGTACGGCGGGGGCCGGCCACCGCGCTCGCCGCCGAGCGGGCGCGGCAGGCGCGGATGGCCGTGGTCGGGCCGGTGACCGAGCGCTGGGCGCCCGAGCAGGCCGGTCCCGTGCACGAGAACTGGCAGCTCGCGCCGCCCATCGGACCGGCGACCGACCTGTGGGCGCTCGGCGCGCTGCTCTTCCGGGCGGTACAGGGGCACGCCCCGTACCCGGAGGACTCCACGGCCGAGCTGGTGCAGCTGGTGTGCGCGGAGCCGCCGGCGTTCGCCGAGGAGTGCGGGCCGCTGCGGCCGGTCGTGGAGTCGCTGCTGCGCCAGGACCCCACCGAGCGGCTCGACTTCGAGGAGCTGCGCGGCTGGCTGCGCTCCCTGGTGCGGTCGGCGCCGGAACCCGACGCCGGTCTGAACGTCGTACCCGCGCCGCCCGCCGACGCCAGCCGGCTGCCGATCGTGCGCCGCCGGGGCGAACTGGTGCGCCGGCGGAAGGCCGGGCTGCCCGCCCACCACGGACGGCACAAACGGGCGAAGCAGGGCACGGGGTCACCGCGCCGGCTCGGCCGGATCCTGCTCCTGCTGATACTGCTCGGCATGGCCGCGCTCATCGCGTACGCCATGCTCTTCATGCCGAAGAACGAGGACACCGGCGGGACGGACCGTACCGGGGCCGCGGGCGAGGCGGGCCGGGCGCCGACCGCCGAGGAGTCGGACGCGAGCGACGAGCCCCGGCCCGAGCGCGAGTCGCCGAAGGGCGAGGCGAGCCCCTCGCGCTCCGCGGGCTCCACCGATCCGCAGACCACGCAGCCCGGTGCCGCCGACGGCTTCACCCTGCGCAAGGACCCGGAGGGCTTCCGGGTCGCCGTGGCCAAGGGCTGGGACCGCACCGCCGTCAACGGACGCGGTCAGATCGTCTACGGCAAGGGCGGCTTCGAGCTGATCGTCGTCCCCGGGCGGGACGCCACCGGAGAGTTCGGTTCCGACCCGATGATGTACCAGCGGGACCGGGAGCCGGAGCTGCAGCCCTACCGCGACTCCAGCTGGGCCACCTCGGCCGGGCTGAAGTCCATAGAGGTGGGCGGACGGTCCATGGCGGAGGGGCAGTTCACCTGGACCGGCGACGACGGCGGTGAGCTGTACGTGCGCAACCTCGCGATCCTGATGGACGGGCACTACCACGTGGTGCAGGTGCGTGGCCCGGAAGCCGAACGCGACGAAGTCACACGGCTGTTCGAGCAGGCGTCGGCTACTTATCAGTACACCGGCTGACCGGTCCGTCACGGCGATTCCGTGACGCTTCTTGAGTCACTCTGGTTGCCCGAAAGAACAGAAAGCGACAACCGTCACAGAGTGGTCTCCGGGGTACCCCGCCGGTTCCCTGGACGCGGACCGGTCCCTACGCTGGCTCTGTCAAGAGCATTGCGGGGCAACGTGAATCAGATGCAGGGTCAGCTCCTAGCGGGCCGCTACCGGCTCGGCGACACCATCGGCAGCGGTGGCATGGGACGCGTGTGGCGAGCCCACGACGAAGTGCTGCATCGGGCCGTGGCCATCAAGGAGTTGACCGCCGCGCTCTACGTCAACGAGAGCGACCGGTCCGTACTGCTGACCCGGACCCGGGGCGAGGCGCGCGCGGCCGCGCGGATCAACCACCCGGCCGTCGTCACCGTCCACGACGTGCTGGAGCACGACGGCCGGCCGTGGATCGTGATGGAACTGGTCGAGGGCCGTTCGCTGGCCGACGCGGTGAAGGACGACGAACGCGTCGAGCCGCGCGAGGCGGCGCGGGTCGGCCTGTGGGTGCTGCGCGCGCTGAGCGCCGCGCACGCCGCGGGGGTGCTGCACCGCGACGTCAAACCCGGCAACGTCCTGCTGGGCGCGGACGGCCGGGTCCTGCTCACCGACTTCGGCATCGCGCAGATAGAGGGCGACACCACCATCACGCGGACGGGCGAGGTCGTCGGCTCGGTCGACTATCTGGCGCCCGAACGCGTCCGCGGCCACGACCCCGGTCCCTCCTCCGACCTGTGGGCGCTCGGCGCGACGCTGTACACGGCGGTGGAGGGCAGGTCACCGTTCCGGCGCACCTCACCGCTGACGACCATGCAGGCGGTGGTCGAGGAGGAGGTCGAACACCCGCGCTACGCCGATGCGCTGGAGCCCGTCATCAGCGCCCTGCTGCGCAAGGATCCGGCCACGAGACCGTCGTCCGCCGAGGCCGAGCAGATGCTCGCGGAAGCGGCGGAGGGACGGCGGCCCAGCGCGGCGCAGGCGTACGTGCCGACGCGGTACCGGGACCAGTACCGGGACCAGTACGCCGGTGCGCGCGACGGCAGAACGGACGCGGAGGGCCGGCCGGTCCCGGGCGACGGCGTGGGACAGCCGTCGGCGACCGGGCCTACGGCCGTCACGCCGACGGCCGCACCTGCACCGGTGCCGACGGGGACACCGACGCCGACACCTGCGCCGATACCGACACCGACGGCCGTCGACTCCGGTGCCGCGGCTGCCGCAGCTGCCGCGGCAGCGACGGAGACCGGGGTGCCGGGTACGCACACCCCTCCGGGGGCGTATCCGGGGGCGGGCGCGTACGCGGCCGGGCAGGCGCCCGTAGGGCCGTACACGCCGGGGCACACTCCCGCCGGTGCGACCCCGGCGGGATACGCCCCCGCCGGTGCGACACCTGCCGGTTACGCGCCCGTCGGCCATGGACCCGGCGGTGGGACGCCCACCGCCTCCACCGCTGTCGCCTCGCCGGCCCGCCGGTCCCGTCGGCGCGCCACCGTGGTGGCCGTGGTCGTCGTCGCCGCCCTGGTCGGCGGCGGAGTCGCCCTGCTGCTGCGCGGCACGGAAGGCGACGGCGAGGCCGGGGGCGGTGCCCCGTCCTCCGTCTCCGGCTCGGCCTCGGCGACGTCCGGTGAGGGGACGGGCTCCGAGGACGCCCAGGACTCGGAGAACTCCCAGGACGCCGAGGACTCCGTCGACGGCGGTGCTTCCGTACCCGACGGCTGGGTCCGCAAGGAGGACCCGTTCGGTTTCAGCCTCTACCTGCCGGAGAACTGGACCCGCCAGGAGTTCAGCGACGAGAACGGCCTGAAGCAGGTCGACTACTCACCCGACGGCGGCGAACACTTCCTGCGCGTCGCCGTCGACACCTCCCCCGACTTCGACAGCCCGTACGCCCACCAGCAGGACCTGGAGGTTCAGCTCCAGCGGCTGGTCGACTACGAGCGGGTGACGCTGAAGGAGAACAACTACCGGGACCGGCCCAGCGCCCGGTGGGAGTACACCTGGACGGCGCTGGCCAAGGACACGTCGTTTCCCGGGCCGCGCCGCGCCGCCGAGGAGATGTACCTGTCGCGGGACGGCGTCGAGTACGCCATCTACATGTCGTCGCCCGCCGAGGACTGGGCGACGGCCGACGAGCAGTTCGAGACCGTGCTGCGCGGCTGGCAGGAGGGGACCGGCTGACGCGGACGGCCGCGTCGTCGCGACGGCGTCCGGCAGGGCGGCCCGGCCGCTGCGTCGGTTGTCGGCCACCGCTGTTCCGGCGGTTCCGGTTCGGCCCGTACCGTGGGGCATGATGGGCCCATGGTGACCGAGGGGGCGGGCGGGCGTGTCATCGCGGGCCGTTACCGGCTTCAGTCGCGGCTCGGGCGCGGCGGCATGGGCGTCGTGTGGAGCGCGACCGACGAACTGCTCGGCCGGCGTGTCGCCGTCAAGGAACTGCCGCACGACGAGTCCCTGTCGGTGGCCGAGGCCCGGCTGCGGCGGGACCGCACCCTGCGCGAGGCCCGCGCGGTCGCGCAGCTCAGCCACCCGCACATCATCGTCGTGCACGATGTCGTCGAGGACGACGAACGTCCGTACATAGTGATGGAATTGGTCGCCGGCGGATCGCTCGCCGACCGCATCGCCCGGTACGGTCCCGTCGACCACCCCGCGGCGGCCCGGATCGGCCTCGCGCTGCTCGGCGCGCTGCGCACCGCGCACGAGGCCGGTGTCCTGCACCGGGACGTGAAGCCGTCGAACGTGCTGGTCGCCGACGGCGGCCGGATCGTGCTCACCGACTTCGGCGTGGCGCAGGTGCCGGGCGCGACCACGCTCACCGAGTCCGGGACCTTCGTCGGCTCGCCCGAGTACACAGCTCCCGAGGGCATGTCCGGGGGCGTGGCCGGACCGGAGTCCGACCTGTGGTCGCTGGGCGCGCTGCTGTGCGAGATCCTCAGCGGCGCGTCCCCGTTCCGCCGGGAGTCGCTGGGCGGCATCCTGCACGCCGTCGTGATGGCGGAGATCCAGCCACCCCCGGAGGCCGGGCCGCTCCTGCCCGTCATCACCGGCCTGCTCGAACGCGACCCCACCCGGCGGCTGAACGCGACGGAGTCGGAGCGGCTGCTTCAGGCGTACCTGACCACGGGGCGCACCCCCGCGCCGGACGGCGGGCGGCGGCGGTTCTCCCGGCGCGCCGTACTCACCGCGGCACTGCTGGTCGCCGCGGCGGCGGGCGCGGGTCTGACCGCCACGGCCCTGCTGGTGGACGGCGGCGGGGACGGGGGCGGCGACCACGGTCCCACGTCGACGGCGTCGGTGCCCGGTACGGGGCCGTCCGGCTCCCGGCCGCCGTCCCCGGTGCCTACGGCGACGGTCACCGTGACCCGTACGCCGTCGTCACCCGCAGCCTCGTCCGAACCGCCGGTGTCGCCCTCGGAGGGCGTCGCCGTGACCGAGTAGGGCGGCGAGCGGAGGCGCGCGGGCGGCACTTGTACCGACGGACGTCCACTTGCCCCCGTACCCGGACCCCCACCCGTCCCCGCGCCCGCCCCCGTACCCGGACCCCCACCCGTCCCCGCGCCCGGAGCCCCACCCCACCCCGCACTGCTGCCCGGCCCCGGAAAATCGCCCGCGCCCTCCCCGACCACCTAACCCCCTGATCAGGACATTCGTTGCCAGCGATCACTGGCGCCGTGTGAGTAGTCGGTGAATCTCGATTACCGACGGGTACACAACGGCTCCGCCGCGGCATACCCTGCCGCTCATGACGGACGCGCAGGCCCTGGACCCGGCCGAGAAGACCGACAAGACCGACGAGACGGCGACAGCCGCGGAGCGGACCGGCACCAACCCCCTCGCCCCGGCTCCGCAGGGCGCCCGCACCGCCGCCGACGTGGTCACCCCCGAGCTGGTCGCCCAGCTCACCAAGGGCGTGATCGGCTCCGGCCGGACGGTCAACCACGCCCCGTTCACCGGCGAGAAGCTCGCCGATCTCCCCGAGTCGACCCCCGAGGACGTGGCCGAGGCGTTCGACCGGGCCCGCGCCGCCCAGCCGGCCTGGGCGCGCACCCCCGTACGGCAGCGCGCGGCCGTCCTGCTCCGCTTCCACGACCTGCTGCTCGAACGCCAGGCCGAGGTCCTCGACCTCATCCAACTGGAGACCGGCAAGGCACGGCTGCACGCCCACGAGGAGGTCCAGGCGGTCGCCGTCGCAGCCCGGCACTACGGCCGCCGCGCCGCCGCCTACCTCAAGCCGCGCCGCCACGCCGGCGCCGTACCGGTCCTGACCCAGGCCACCGAGGTGCGCCACCCCCGGGGCGTGGTCGGTCAGATCGTCCCCTGGAACTACCCCCTGGAGCTGTCCGCGGGCGACGCCCTGCCCGCCCTCGTCGCGGGCAACGCGGTCGTGATGAAGCCGGACACCGAGTCCTGCCTGACCGCGCTGTGGGCCCGTGACCTGCTGATCGAGGCCGGTCTTCCGGCCGACGTCCTCCAGGCCGTCATCGGTCTCGGCCCGGTCGTCGGCCCCGAGATCGTCAAGCACGGCGACTACATCTCCTTCACCGGTTCCACCCGCACCGGCCGCGAGGTCGCCCAGATCGCCGCCGACCGCCTGGTCGGGGTCTCCCTCGAACTCGGCGGCAAGAACGCCATGCTGGTGCTGGACGACGCCGACGTCGACAAGGCCGCCGCCGGCGCCGTCCGCGCCTGCTTCTCCTCCGCCGGGCAGCTCTGCGTCTCCATCGAGCGGCTCCTGGTCCACGAGTCGGTCGCCGACGCCTTCCTGGAGCGCTTCGCGGCCCGCGTCCGGGCGATGCGGCTGGGCAACGCCCTCGCCTACGGCGCCGACATGGGCTCCCTCGTCAGCGGGCAGCAGCTGGAGACCGTCAAGCGGCACGTCGAGGACGCCGTCGCGCGGGGCGCGCGGATCGTCGCGGGCGGTGTCGCCCGCCCCGACATCGGCCCCTTCTTCTACGAGCCGACCGTCCTCGACGGTGTCACGGAGACCATGTCCGTGTGCGCGGAGGAGACGTTCGGCCCGGTCGTCTCCGTGTACCGGTTCAAGACCGTGGACGAGGCCGTCGAACGCGCCAACTCGACGCCGTACGGGCTCAACTCCTCGGTCTGGACCAAGGACGCCCGCCGCGCCCGCGAGGTCGCCGTCCGGCTGCGTACCGGCACCGTCAACGTCAACGAGGGCTACGCGTCGGCGTACGGCAGTGTCGAGGCGCCGATGGGCGGCATGAAGGAGTCCGGCCTCGGCCGCCGGCACGGGTCCGAGGGCATCCTCAAGTACACCGAGGCCCAGACCGTCGCGGCCCAGCGGCTGCTGCCGATGGCCCCGTCGTTCGGCATGGACGACGCCAAGTACGCCGCGTTCATGAGCCGCAGCCTGCGCGTGATGAAGGCGCTCCGCATGCGCTGACCCGCTGCCTTACCCCCCCCGTTCTCGACGAGGAGAGCACATGTCCCACCATGACGACGCCCGCGACGGCGCTCACGACGGCGCCCGTGACGGCGTACGTGATGGCGCCCACGACGGCGCTCGCGACGGCGTACGTGACGGCGCGCGTGACGGCGCTTACGACTACGACGTGATCGTCGTCGGGTCGGGTTTCGGCGGCTCGGTCTCCGCGCTGCGCCTCACCGAGAAGGGCTACCGGGTGGGCGTACTGGAGGCCGGCCGCCGCTTCACCCGCGCCTCGCTGCCGAAGAACTCCTGGGACCTGAAGAACTACCTCTGGGCGCCCCGGCTCGGCATGTTCGGCCTCCAGCGCATCCATCTGCTCGGAAATGTCATGGTCCTGGCAGGCGCGGGCGTGGGCGGCGGCTCCCTCAACTACGCCAACACCCTCTACGTACCGCCCGAGCCGTTCTTCGACGACCCCCAGTGGCGCGACATCACCGACTGGAAGGACGAGCTGGCGCCCTACTACGACCAGGCGCGGCGCATGCTCGGCGTCCGGATCAACCCCACGACCACCCCGTCCGACGTCCATCTGAAGGCCGCCGCCGAGCGGATGGGCTGCGGCGACACCTTCCACATGGCCCCGGTCGGCGTCTTCTTCGGCGACGGCGAGGACGCCGACGGCACAGCACGGGCGAAACCGGGGGAGCGGGTCCCCGATCCCTACTTCGGCGGCGTGGGGCCCGAACGCAGCGCCTGCAACGAGTGCGGCGAGTGCATGACCGGCTGCCGCCACGGTGCGAAGAACACCCTCAACGAGAATTACCTCTACCTCGCCGAGAAGGCGGGCGCGGTCGTCCACCCCATGACGACGGTGGTCTCCGTGACGGACGACTCCCGCGGCGGCTACGCGGTGGCCACCCTCCCCACCGACCGCGGGCGCAAGGGCGAGGGCCGCACTCTCACCGCACGCCGGGTGGTCCTCGCCGCCGGGACCTACGGCACCCAGACGCTGCTGCACCGGATGAAGGCCGGCGGTCAACTGCCGTACATATCGGACCGGCTCGGCGCGCTCACGCGCACCAACTCCGAGGCCCTGGTCGGCGCCCAGACCGACGACCGGCGCTACCGCAAGGCCACCGGCGAACCGCGCGCCGACTTCACCCGCGGCGTCGCCATCACCTCCTCGATCCACCCGGACGCCAGCACCCACATCGAACCGGTCCGCTACGGCAAGGGCTCCAACGCGATGGGCGGCCTGTCGATCCTCCAGGTCCCGTACGCGGGACAGACCGGCTCCGGCACGGCCCGCGTCCTGGGCTTCCTCGCCAACGCGGCCAGGCACCCGCTGCTGGTCCTGCGCTCCCTGTCCAACCGCCGCTGGTCGGAGCGGACCATCATCGGCCTGGTGATGCAGTCGCTGGACAACTCCTTGACGACGTACCTGAAACCGGCGGGCGTCGGCAAGGGCCTGCTCACCGCCCGGCAGGGCCACGGCGCGCCCAACCCCAAGCAGATAGCGGCGGCCACCGAGAGCGCCTCCGCCCTCGCCGAGGAGATCAACGGTTTCGCCGGCTCCAACGTGGGCGAACTGATGGGCACCCCGCTCACCGCCCACTTCCTCGGCGGCTGCCCGATAGGAGCCTCCCGCGAGACCGGCGTCATAGACCCGTACCACCGGCTCTACGGCCACCCGGGCATCTCCGTCGTCGACGGCTCGGCGGTCTCGGCCAACCTGGGCGTCAACCCGTCCCTGACCATAACGGCGCAGGCCGAGCGGGCCGTGTCGTACTGGCCGAACAAGGGCGAGGCCGACCCGCGCCCGGCGCAGGGAACGGCGTACGAACGCCTCGCCGCCGTCGAGCCCGAGGCGCCGGTGGTCCCGGCGGACGCGTACGGCGCGCTGCGGCTGCGGCTGCCGCTGCCGTTGCTGGGCGTACCGACGGTGCCGCCGAAGAAGTAATAAGAGGAAGAAAGGACCCGCACCCCCCTCCGAGCGCGGGTCCTTCCCTGTCTGCGTGACGCCTGTCCGACGCCAGGCCCGGTGACGTCAGGCCGGGTGACGCCAGGCCGCGTGACGTCAGGCCGGCGTACCGGCCTTGCGGCGCCGCACCGTGTACACCGCGCCGGCACCGGCGACGACGGCGAAGCCGCCGACGAGGCCGATCACGGGCAGCGCGGAGCCGGCGCCGGTCTCGGCGAGGTTGCCGGTGACCTTCGGGGTGTCGGCCGCGGGCTTCGTCGTGGAGACGGGCGCCTTGCCGCCGGTCTGCGGCTTGGTGCCGGTGGTGTCCGTGCCGGCGGCGACGATCTGGAACTTGTAGGCGGCGTAGCCGTAGCCGTAGCACTCACCGGACTCGTCGCCGTAGATGGTCGCGCCGATGGAGAAGGCGGCGCCGGCCGGCGCGCTCTTCTTCACGTCGATGCGCAGCGGGATCTCGACCTCGTGGTCGGGGGCCAGTTCCTCGGAGTAGCCGACCCAGCCGATGGCGTAGCCGTCCTCGCTGAGCGTTTCCCACGCCTTCGTCTGCGGGTTGAACGCCTGCAGGCTGATCTGCCCGGTGGTGAAGAGGTCCTCGGCACCCTCGTCGGCGGAGGCGCCGGCGAGGTAGTCCAGGTTCTTCATCGTGGCGTCGGTGTTGTTCGCGACGGTGAGGGTGAACTCGTGCCAGCCGCTGCCCGCCGCGATCTTGCCGGGCAGGCCGCTGATGATGACGTCGGCAGTGCCGTCGGCGCACTCGGTCGGCCCGGGCTCCGGGGACTCCGTGCCCTCGGTCTCCGACGCGCTGGGGGACGGCGAGGTGCTGTTGGTGACCGTCGGATCCGCCGAGGGCGAGGTGGTGTTCTCCGGCGGGGAGGTGCTCTCCGCCGGAGGAGTGTTCTCGGCGGGAGGCGTCGTGGACGGGTTCTCCTCGGGCGCGGTCTGCGTGGCGGACTCGGCCGGCGGCGTGCCGGTGCCCTCGGTCGCCGACGTGGAGACGCTCGGTTCGGGCGACGTGCTCTCGGTGGCGTACGCGACCGGCGCGGCGAGCAGCGCCACGGGGGCTATCACTGCCGTCGCGGCCGCTGCAGCCATGGCGCGGCGAAGCTTCATGAAGACCTCGGAGTGTCAGGCGTACCGCTGGGGCGCAGCACGGACGTCGGAGATGCCTCCGCGGTGGGGCGCGGGTGGGGCCCTTGGGACACACGTTTGATCGGCGAGCGCCGTGAATGGTTGTCCGCTTTCTCACGCGATTCTTATGTGGCCTGCGTCACATAAACGTCGGGGCGTCATGGGCAGAAAAAAAGAAGGGCCCCGCGGGACGTCTCCGCGGGGCCCTTCTTCGGTCGGCACCGGCGTCAGGGCGGCGCCGGTGCTCGGGAAACGGCGCCGGGGGGTCGCGCCGTCGGCCGAGGATGCCCGAGCGCGTCGGCGCAGGGCAGGCCGGTCGAGTATGGGGGGACTTGGGTGCTGAACGCATCGTGCGGGATGGGGAGCGGCCTCCGCAACCTTTTGACCCGGACTTGGGCAATTTCCGCCGGTCGGCCCCGGGCGTCCCCGGGGCCGACCGTTCTCCTGGGTGACCGGGCTGCTGTCCCCTGCCGTCCGGTCACTTACCTGGGGCGAGGTCCCACGACGTACGGCATGATCCGTACGTCTCATCGCCCCAGTGAGCCACGCGTGGTTCTTTCGGGCCCGCCCCTGGCTGGCACGGACATCGGGACCAACGAAGCCGCGCGGCGACCGGTCACGCGCCGTACGGGTGAGAGCGGCCCCGAACTCAGATGCGACCCCGGCACAGCTCCAGCAGGGTCATGGCGAGGGACGTGCCCGGCTTGCCGAGGGCCTCGCGGTAGTGGCCGAGGACCTCGTTCTCGCGGGAGAGATTCACGCGCCGGCCGCCGGAGGTGATCCGGGCCTCCTGGATGACGGCCGAGACGGCCGCCCGTTCCTGGATCAGCCCGATGATCCGGTCGTCGAGCGCGTCGATGCGTTCCCGTGCCCCGGAGATCACCTCGGCGGCCTCGGCGGTGCGGGCGCCGGTCACGTCGGCGGCGGAGGGATCGGCGGGATCGGAGAGTGTGGTGATTGTGGCGGGGGTGGCGGGGGTGGCGGGGGTGGCGGAGGCGGCGGGGGCCATGGGGGTGGCGGGGGCCGTGGGGGTGGCGGTGGCGGTGGTCTCGGAGATGGCGGTGGTCACGGGGGCTCCTCGTCGGACGGAGCGCCCCGGAGACGACAGAACCGGGAAAACGCCAGGCGCCCCGGGCCTGTCGGCCCGGGGCGCCTGGGAAGTCGCTTGTCAGTTGCTCAAGCAGCACGACCATGGCAGCCGGCGGGCCGGGTGCCATAGGTAAACAGGAAAGCCTGGTGCGTGAGCATGGAGCCAGTATGCCGTGGGGACACAGGGTGGCCAAGCCGGTTCGCATGGTGAGACGGGCGGAGGCGGAGACCGGACGGGACGGTTCGGGACGGTCCACGCGGGCGCCTCGGTAGAATCGGAGTCACAAGACCCCCGCCCGACCGCCGGAAGGCACCCCGTGTCATCAGCGACTTCCGCTGCCAACGCCGCCCCCGACACCGTTCTGGTCGTCGACTTCGGCGCGCAGTACGCCCAGCTCATCGCCCGCCGCGTCCGCGAGGCCCGGGTCTACAGCGAGATCGTGCCGAGCACCATGCCGGTCGAGGAGATGCTCGCCAAGAAGCCGGCGGCCATCATCCTGTCCGGCGGTCCCTCGTCGGTGTACGCGGAGGGCGCCCCCCGCCTCGACCGCGCGATCTTCGAGGCCGACGTCCCCGTCTTCGGCATGTGCTATGGCTTCCAGCTGATGGCGCAGACCCTCGGCGGCACGG
Organism: Streptomyces sp. CRN 30; assembly: GCF_034105845.1. Taxonomy (NCBI): domain Bacteria; kingdom Bacillati; phylum Actinomycetota; class Actinomycetes; order Kitasatosporales; family Streptomycetaceae; genus Streptomyces; species Streptomyces sp. CRN 30. The sequence continues at coordinate 12,158 of NZ_JAVRHI010000326.1, forward strand.
TCGACAACACCGGCGCCCGCGAGTACGGCCGTACCGACCTCGCCGTCTCCAAGTCGTCCTCCACCCTCTTCGAGGGCACCCCGGACGCGCAGGCGGTCTGGATGTCGCACGGCGACGCCTGCTCCGCCGCCCCCGAGGGCTTCACTGTGACCGCCTCCACGGACGTCGTCCCGGTCGCCGCCTTCGAGAACGACGAGAAGAAGCTCTACGGCGTCCAGTACCACCCCGAGGTGATGCACTCCACCCACGGTCAGCAGGTGCTGGAGCACTTCCTGTACCGCGGCGCGGGCCTCGCCCCCGATTGGACCACCGGCAACGTGATCGAGGAGCAGGTCGCCGCGATCCGCGAGCAGGTCGGCGACAAGCGCGCCATCTGCGGCCTCTCCGGCGGTGTGGACTCCGCGGTCGCCGCGGCCCTCGTGCAGAAGGCCATCGGCTCCCAGCTGACCTGCGTCTATGTCGACCACGGCCTGATGCGCAAGGGCGAGACCGAGCAGGTCGAGAAGGACTTCGTGGCCGCGACCGGCGCCAACCTCAAGGTCGTCGACGCCAGCGAACGGTTCCTGAAGGCGCTCGCCGGGGTCTCGGACCCGGAGCAGAAGCGGAAGATCATCGGGCGCGAGTTCATCCGCGTCTTCGAGCAGGCGCAGCTGGAGATCCTCCAGGAGGACGGCCCCGAGGTCGCCTTCCTCGTGCAGGGCACGCTCTACCCGGACATCGTCGAGTCCGGCGGCGGCACCGGCACCGCGAACATCAAGTCCCACCACAACGTGGGCGGGCTCCCCGACGACATCGAGTTCGAGCTGGTCGAGCCGCTGCGCCAGCTGTTCAAGGACGAGGTCCGCGCGGTCGGCGCCGAGCTGGGCCTCCCCGACGAGATCGTCCAGCGCCAGCCCTTCCCGGGCCCCGGCCTCGGCATCCGCATCGTCGGCGAGGTCACCAAGGAGCGCCTGGACCTGCTGCGCGAGGCCGACGCCATCGCCCGCGAGGAACTGACCGCGGCCGGCCTCGACCGCGAGATCTGGCAGTGCCCGGTCGTGCTGCTCGCCGACGTCCGCTCGGTCGGCGTCCAGGGCGACGGCCGCACCTACGGCCACCCGATCGTCCTGCGCCCGGTCTCGTCCGAGGACGCCATGACCGCCGACTGGTCCCGGCTGCCGTACGACGTCCTCTCCCGCATCTCCACCCGCATCACCAACGAGGTCAAGGACGTCAACCGGGTCGTCCTCGACGTGACGTCGAAGCCGCCGGGGACCATCGAGTGGGAGTGACCTCCCGGGCCACCGCCGCCACACTGGCCACGGTGGCCAATGCGGCCACCGTGGAGGCACTGGCCGCTAGACGCGCTTGACGGTGCGCAGCGGCTCCCCGGGCTTCCAGACCTCGACGACGAGGTACGCCTCCTCCCCGACGTCCTCGGCGTCGGCGGTGTGCTTGGCGTCCTGTGTGTCCTGTGTGTCCTGTGTGTCCTGTGCGTCCCTGGCGGCCTTGGCGTCCTCGACGTAGGTCCGCGTGACCTCGGTCAGCTCGGTACGGAAGAGGTGGAACGGCTGCGGCGGTTCCACCTCTTCCACGTACTCGGCCTTCGCGGGCCCGTCCGGCACCTCGACCGCCCGCCCGGCGATCCGTACGTCGCCCCCGTACATGTCGGTGCCGGGCCCCGGGTTGGCCTGGAGCGCGAAACGCGGGTCGCGGCGCAGGTCCAGCGCCTTGAGCGAGCCCGGCATCATGCCGAGCCACAGCTCCCCGCCCTGGATACGGACCTCCAGCCCGCTGGTGCGGGGCGAACCGTCCCGGCGCAGCGTCGCGAGCACATGGTGCCGGTACGCCCCGAAGCGCCGCTCGACAATGGCGGCGAGCGTCGGCTCGACGGCGGCGAAGGACGACCAGGCGGCTGAAGCGAGGCTCTCTCGACGGATACTCATAGGGCGAGCGTGACGCGTAAACCCGACACCTTCTGTCTGGTTTCAACCGAACCGAGCCGGACGTTTCCCACCCGTCCCGTGCCTGCCCGGCACCTGTCGCGCATATTTACGGAACAGAACTGTCTTACCCGGCTCACCGAGGGTAACTTCCGCCCCGTAAGCAACCCAGTGCCGGAGGACACATGCACGGGACGTCCGGGGGCGCTCCGCCCCCGCCGCTGCCTCTCGATCAGCTCCAGTTCGCCATGCCGCCACGGCACGACTCGATCGGGGACGAGCGCCGGCACCGCAAGGAACGGCTCGCGAGCGCCCTGCGCGTCTTCGGACGGCACGGCCTGGAGGACGGGGTCTCCGGCCACATCACCGCCCGCGACCCCGAATTCACCGACTGCTTCTGGGTCAACCCCTTCGGCCTGCCGTTCCGCCACGTCACGGTGAGCGACCTGGTCCTGGCCAACGCCGAGGGCCAGGTGATCGAGGGCCGCTACCACGTCAACCAGGCCGCGTTCACCGTGCACTCCCAGGTGCACGCGGCCCGCCCGGACGTCGTCGCCGTCGCCCACTGCCACTCGGTGCACGGCCGCGCGCTCGCTGCCCTCGGCGAACTGCTCGACCCCATCACCCAGGAGAGCTGTGCCTTCTACGAGGACCACGCCCTCTACGACTCCTACAGCGGCGTCTCGGTCGACGCCGAGGAAGGGCGGCGCATCGCCACGGCGCTCGGCTCCCGCAAGGCGCTGGTGCTGCGCAACCACGGCCTGCTGACGGTCGGCGACTCGGTCGACGCGGCGGCCTGGTGGTTCCTGTCGATGGAACGCTGCTGCCAGGTGCAGCTCACGGCGAAGGCGGCGGGCCGGCCGGTCCTGATCGACCACCGCCAGGCGTCGGCGACCTGGGAGCAGCTCGGCGGGGACCTGGTCGCGTGGATCAACTACCAGCCACTGTGGCGCGAGATGACCCGCAGCGAACCGGAACTGCTGGACTGACCACAGCGCCACCAGCCTCCCCTGTCGCTCCGGACGCGCTCAGAACCCCCGGAGTATGACCGCCTTGGTCATCGCGAACTCCTCGTCCGTCAGAACACCGTCGTGATGCAGCCGCCCCAACTCCCTCAACCGGCGCAGCAGTACGTCGTGATGGTCGCTCCGTGCCCCCGCCGCGAGCGGCGGACGCCGGTCGTCCGGGTCCTCGCCGGGGCCGAGGGCGGCCCGCACCGAGGGATGCGGCAGCCGGGCCGTGACAGCGGTCGCGACGAGCGCGGTCAGCAGATCCCGGCGGGCGTTGCCCCACAGGTCCAGGGCGTACGGGTCCTTCTCCGGCGGCAGCTTGGAGAACACCGTCTCCCGGGTGACGAACCGCAGGTAGCCGTCCTCGTAACCGGAGTTGGGCAGCCACTCGACCTGCGCCAGCTCACTCACGTGGATGATGCGCGGGCCCGTCGCGCGCTTGACCCGGTCGGAGGTGTCCGCCCAGTCGATCCGCACCTGGGTGCCGTCGAAGGAGACGGTGCCGTCGGAGGACCGGACCGAGACGGGGACCGGCGGGCCGGGCAGCAGATAGGTCTTGGCCGGCTCCTTGGGTACCCGGTCGAGCAGCAGCGCGCGGCGGATCTCCTCGGCGACGTACTCGGCGATCCCGGCGCGGTCGACGTCCACCGCCAGCCGGTAGGGGTTCGCAGCGTCGGGCAGCCGCCCACCGGTCGCCTGGAGCAGGGGGTCCGCACCCTCCCGGAGCCGTAAGCGCAGCCGCCCGCGTCTGCGTTCGGGCTCGAAGACGATGCCCGAGACCGCCTCCAGCGGCACGGCGACCTCCCCGTACGTCTGCCGGAAGAGCGGCACCGAGCGGTGCAGGCCCGGTGTGATCCTGACCGTGCTGCCGTCGAAGGCCCAGGCCCCGTCGCGCTGGATGATCTCGGCCATAAGGGAATTCTCGCAGCCGGGTCAACACTGCGGACCGTTCCTCACTCGTGCTGAGCAGTGAGGGCCGGGGGCGCCCGACGCGAGCGAGATGGTGTAGGGCACAATTCGCTTTCGCCCCAGGGGAGTTGTGGGCGTGGTCGCAAGGGTGCGGAAGGTGGACGTCGGGCGTGGCGGTACAGGAGGCGAGACACGGTGGGGCGGGCACGCACGGGGGCGGATGCGCGTGCGGGGACTGCCCGCACGGCGCACGTGAGGGACATCGGCGGGCGGTCGCCGAGTTCGCGCTGCGACGGGACGAGTTCGCGGCGGGCCAGGGGCTGCCGGCCGCGGTGGCCCACTCGGCGTCGGCGTCCCGGCAGTGGGTCTCCGAGGAACTGACCCAGTCCGCCGGGCTCGTCGCCGAACGCGGCCGGGCCGAGGGCGGCGCCTGGCTCGCCGGCCTCTGGCGTCGCGCCGCCGTCTCGGTGGGCGCGGCCGTGGTCGTCCTGCTGCTGGTCCAGGCGCTCACCGCCGTGGGCACCGGCTGGACGCACGCCCGGACCGCCGGACTGGTGGCGGCCGTGGTCGTGGCCGCCGCACTGACGACGGCGTCCTGGCTCCACCGCGCCCGGGGCGGAGTGCTGGCCCCGGCCATCGGTGAGGACAACCGGCTCTCCACGTCCCGCTCGGTGGCGGCAGCCTGGGTGCTCTTCGTCGCGTACGCCGTCCTGGTCCTGGTGGGCCAGCTCGCCCTGGCCTCCGCGCACGGACAGCGCGACGCCCTCATCTCCGGCCTGGAACTGAGCCGCGGTGCCGGCGTGGTCACCGTACTGGCCGTGGTCAGCGGCATCGCCGTCCTCGTCCGCCGGGTGGTCGGCACGCGGGTGCTGAGCCAGCGGCTGCAGAAGGTCCGCGCCGACCGGCCGCGGGCGGCCGACCTGCTGACGGACGACGCGGGCCGCGGCACCTTCGCCGACATCCAGTTCGTCGTCATCAACACGGTGGCCCTGGCCTTCGCCGCGGTACGCCTGGCCCGGCGTCCGGAGCAGCTGCCCGATCTGCCGTGGGGCCTGGCGGTCCTGGTACTGGTGTCGGCGGCGACGTACCTGGCCGGGAAGTACGCCGAAGGGGGCCGTCCGGTCGTCCTCTCCGTGGTGCGCGCACGGGAGGCCGGGGACCTGGACGGACCCATCCGGACCGGCGACGACATCGAGATCCGGGGCGCGGGATTCGTGCCGCCGGGAGCGCAGACCGCGGACCGGCTGTCGCGGATGGTGGTGCGGATCGGCGCCGTCAACGTCCACGTCCCGCTGGTCCCCGTCGCCGGGGGTTTCAGCAACCCCACCGACACGCTCCTGACCGTCCCGGTCCCGGCGGACGTCGAGCCGGGCCGCGTCGAGGTCCAGGTCGTGACAGCGGCCGGTGTGGAGACCAACCGCTGCGTGGTCGACGTCATGGAGTGAGCCCACCGCGGGCCGAGGTGGGGAGGACCATGGTGGACCGGTAGGCCTCGCGGTCCGTACCGGTCAGAAATCGGTCCGGTCGGGAACAATGTGGGCTCACCAGGATTGAGCGCCCCCTCCGCGTCGTACGTATGGTCGTCGAAGGGGTCTCGGCACGCGCGGGCGAGAGGCGGCTGGCAGCTATGACTCACGGCATGCGTACGGACACGGCCCATATCGACGGTCCCAGGGGCTGGCGCGACACCGCCGCTCATTACGCCCTCCTTCCTCTCCGGATCTTCCTGGGCATCACGTTCATCTACGCCGGTCTGGACAAACTGACCGACAGCGCCTTCATGAAGGACTCCGGCGCCGGCTCCGTCGGCGACCTGATGCGCAGCGTCCGCGACTCCTCGGCGATCCCCGCCCTGGTCGACCTGGCCCTGAAGAGCCCACCCGGCTTCGGCTACGCCATCGCCCTCGGAGAACTGGCCGTCGGCATCGGCGCCCTGCTCGGCCTCCTCACCCGGCTCGCGGCCCTCGGCGGCGCGCTGATCTCCCTCAGCCTGTGGCTGACCGTGAGCTGGGCGTCCGATCCCTACTACTACGGCAACGATCTCCCCTATCTGTTCTGCTGGACCCCGCTCATCCTGGCCGGGGCGCAGGTGCTGTCGCTGGACGCCTGGCTCCGTACGCGGCGGCGTCGGAGCAGGGGCGTGTATCGGTAGCGGACCGTTGGTGGCCGTTGGTCGCGGCTGACGGCTGACGGCTGATGACCGACGGCTGGCGGATCGGGATCGGGATCGGCGGCGGCTGGCGGATCGCGGCCGGCGGATCGGAGATGGCGGCGGGCCGACGGCGCGCGAATGGCGAGTGGTGGATCGCGAGTAGTGGATGGCTGCTCGCGAGTGGCGGATGGCCGCTCGCGAGTGGCGGCACGGTGGCCGGCCAGGACCGCGCACCCGGTGTCCGGCGGCCGGGTGCGGCGGCTCAGTCCCGGGCGTCCGTCCGGTCCGCCGGTCCCGCCCCGGGACCGGCGGTGGTACCGGTGACCGGCCGGTTCACCGTCCGATGCCGCCGCCGCACGCCCCGCGTCACGGTCGCCGTCGCTCCCGCCAGGCAGAGGCCGCCGACGACGAGGGGGATCAGCACGAACCACGGTGCCTCCCACAGACCGCCCGCGTCGCCGGCGTAGACGACACCCGCCGTTATGAGGAAGGCCCCGGCCACCAGCCGCCCCGGCTGGAACTCATGACGCAGCACGGGTCACCTCCGCCTGTCCCAGCCCGACCTCCAGGTCGAGCTCCAGCGTCCCGGCGCCCTTGCCGCCGCCCGCGGCCGGCTTCAGGGTCGTCCGCTCGTGCTTGTCCGGTGCCACATCCACGTCCTTCTCGTCGTCGCCCGGCAACTGGATGTCGCCCAGTCCGACCTCCACGTCCAGCCGCACGGTCACGTCCCGGGGTACGACGACCCGTATCTTGCCCAGGCCGACCTCGGCCCGGGTGGTGACCGTCCGGCCCGCGCCCACTTCCACCCGGGACAGATCCAGCGTGCCGACGCCCGTGCCCACCTCGTACCGGTCGCGGACCTCCGCCGGCGAGGCGGGGGACCAGTCGGAGCGCACCCACTCGGTGTCGATGTCCTTCGGCAGGGCGGCCGACGCGGCGAGCAGTCCCGCCGTGACGATCGCCAGGAAGACCGAACCCGCCCCTGTGCGTCCGAGGAAGGCGCTGATCGCGATGCCCAGTCCGAAGACGACGAGCGCGCAGGACAGGCCGGTCTGGAGACTGGTGCCCAGCGCCTGCTCACCCCACCCGGCCCGGGTCCCGAGAACACCCGCGGCGACCGCCAGCAGGAAGATCCAGCCGCCGATCCCGCGCGGCCCGCGTGGCCGCGGCTGCCGGACGGGCGGGGGCCGCAGGTCGGTGTCGTCGTAGTCGCCCAGGCTGATGTTGACGGCGGCCGCGATGTCCCGGTCGCGGGAGTCCCGTGGCCCCCACAGGTATCCCGTGCCGCCGACGTGGGAGCCGTCCTTGACGATGGGCTCGCGCCACCACGAGGGCCAGGTGTAGGTGATCGGCGGGGCCTGGGCCTCCGGCGGGGCGTCGGCGACGGCCTGCGCGGCTATCGGGTCGGGCCCGGGGGTACCGCGGTGGCGCGACCAGTAACCGGCGCCCGCCAGGAGGAGGGAGAGGACGACTGCGAAGGTCAGCACCCCGCCGTTCTTCAGCATGGTCAGGAAGACCCCACAGCCGACGAGGGCGAACAGCACGGCCGCCAGTGCCTGGCCGGTCACCCGGCCGGTCAGCAGCTTGCGCACCTCGTTCTCGTCCTCGTCGTCGGCCGCGACGAACAGCCAGGCGAAGCCGTAGAAGAGCAGGCCGAGGCCGCCGGTCGCGGAGAGCACGGCCAGCGTGATCCGGAAGATCACCGGGTCCATGTCGCACTGCCGCCCGAGGCCGGCACAGACCCCGGCCAGCACCTTGTGCCGCGGGTCGCGCCGGAACCGGTGCGGCGGTCCGGTGCCGTCCGCCCCCTCCCCGGCGCCTGAGCCCGGCACCGCGCCGCCGGCCACGCCGACGCCCCGAGCCGCACCGGCGGCTCCGGCACCC
>NZ_JAVRHI010000327.1:0-16706 GCF_034105845.1 Streptomyces sp. CRN 30
CGCGCGGTCCGGCCGCGTCGGCCGCGGCTTCGCCGCCGCCCTGACCGGGCAGTTCGGCCGCCCGCGCCTGGATGGCGGCCCGGCGCGCGGCCTCGGGATCGATGACGCCTCCGGACGGGGACGCTCCGGAGCCGTTGCGGCCGGCACCACCGGCCTCACCGCTCTCCTCCAGCATCCGCGACCCCGGCCCAGGCCCAGGCCCCGGTCCCTGTCCCGGCGCGGGCGGAGGTTCCGGCTCCGCTCCTTCCGGCGGCGGCACCGGGTCGTAGCCGCACAGCGCCTCCTCCGCCGCGCCGACCGCCAGCCCGGTCAGCATCACGCGGCCGTCGTCGCAGACGAGCACCGTACGGGCGGTGATGTTGCGGTGCACCCAGCCGTGGGCGTGCAGGACCCTGAGCGCCATGAGGACGTCGGAGGCGATCTCGGCCGCCCGGTACGGCGTCAGCGGCTGCTCGGCGAGGAGCGCGGCCAGCGGCCGGGACGGCACCAGTTCGCTGACGACCCAGAGCGAACCGCCCTCCGCGAACACGTCGAAGACCTGGTCGAGCCGGGGGTGGTCGGGTATGCCGGCCGCGGCCTGCGCCGCCTCCACGGCCCGCCGCACCACGGGGTCGGCCGGGCGCCGCGTGGTCGCGCGGGCGGCCGAGGAGCGCTGCGCGGGCCGGCGCGGCGCGCCATCACGCGGGGTGAACCCGTCGGGCAGGCCCTCCGCGTCGAGCACCTCGGCCTCGACGACCTCGGGCAGCGGCACCTGCCTGACCAGTACCTCCTGGCCGCTGTAGGTGTCGAAGGCCCGGGTCTCGGTGAGTTCGTACTCGTCGGAGGGCGGCAGCGGAAGCCGGTAGCGGTCGGCGAGGACCCGTCCCGCGTAGTCGTCCACGTTGCCTCCCCCGGCATCCCGGTCGGTCAATTCCGTTCGCCCAGCGGCCCGTTCCTACTGCGTACGGTCCGCAAGCACTCACGATACGTGCCGGAGTCAACCCGCAACGACGTGTCGCCAGATCTCGGCACCACCAAACCCGCCCGCTCCTCGGGAGCGGACGGGTAAGGGCGGAGCGCGGGGTCGTCTAGGGCTCGGGCTCGAAGGTGGACGTCAGTGTCTTCCAGGTGCTCTCGCGCTGGTCACCGCTCCAGTCGGCGGCCTTCGCGGTGTACATCAGGGCGTAGCCCTGTTCGTCGTCCACGACGAATCCCCGGTCGATCGTGCGGTACTTGGTGCCGCCGTCCACGTAGGTGAACTCCCAGTCGGCCGTGTTCCAGCCGCGGTAGTCCACCTTCTCTATGCGGATCTTCTGGTACTGGGAGCGGACCATGTACCGCTCCTGGTTCTTCCAGTCCGCCACCGGGTCGTCCTTGGGGGTGGACGTCCAGGCGACGAGCAGCTTCTGCCCGTCCGGGCCGGTGAACCGGTCGCCCGCGGAGCCCGTGGACTGGAACTTCCAGCCCTTGGGCAGCCCTATCTCGTACCCCTGGTCCCCGTCGTGCGTGGACACGGCGCCGCTGTCGGAACCGCCCGACGCGCCGGAGTCCTCCTCGTCCTCTTCCTCGTCCTCGTCGGCGGAACCGCCCGCGCCCGCCCCGGCGCCGTCGGACGCGCTCGCGCCCGACTCCGGCGAACCGTCCGTGGAGGCGTCCGGCGACGTGGCGCTCCCGGCGCCGGAGTCGTCCTGCTTGGTCTCGTCACTGGCACTGGCGCCGGCCGAGACGGCACCGCCGCCGCTCCTCGCGCCATCGGCGTTGTCGTCGTCGCCGCCGAGCACCAGGGCCAGCACGGTGCCGATCACGGCGAGCGCGACGACGACCGCGATGATCACCAGGGTGCGCTTGGGCACGACGTCCGTGAGGGACGCCTTCGGCACGGGCCGCGACGGCAGATCGGGCGGCGTCATCACGGGCCACCCGGAACTCCGCCCGGCCGTCGGTCCGTTCCCGCTCCCGCTGCCGGTGGGTCCCGGCGCTCCGGCGGCGGGCGTGGCCGTCCCGGCCCCGGACTCCCGGGACGCGGCCGTAGCCGACGCGCTCCCACCGGCCCCCGTACCGGCCGCCGAACCGCTCCGGGACTTGCCACGGGTTCCCGCCGCCGCCCCGACCGCACCCGCGGACACCGCGGCCTTCCGTACGGACCGCAGCGCCCCCTTGAGCCGCTCCCCGGCCTCCTCGCCCCGTCGGCCGCCGGAACCGCCACGCCCCGACCGCTCGTCCGGCTGGGCGGGCAGCGGCACGACCTTCGTCGCGTCCAGCGGCTCGCCCGGCACGCTCGCGGGCGCGTTGATCACCTTGTTGAGCAGCGCGCGGGCGCCCGCGTCGTCGAGCCGCTGCGCCGGGTCCTTGTTGAGCAGCCCGTAGATGACGTCCCGCAGCGGGCCCGCGTTCTTCGGCTCCTCCAGCGACTCGGTCATCACCGCGGTCAGCGTCGCGATCGCGGAACCCTTGTCGTACGGCGGAGTTCCCTCCACCGCCGCGTACAGCAGCCCGCCCAGCGACCACAGGTCGGCCGCCGGACCCGGCTTGTGCCCGCGGGCACGCTCCGGGGAGATGTAGGAGGGCGCGCCGACGAGCATGCCGGTGGAGGTGATGGACGGGTCGCCCTCCACCTGGGCGATGCCGAAGTCGGTCAGCACGACCCGGCCGTCCGCGCCGATCAGCACGTTCGACGGCTTCACGTCACGGTGCAGGATGCCCTCGCGGTGCGCGGACCGCAGGACGTCCAGGATGGCGAGGCCCACCTCGGCCGCCCGCCTGGGCTCCAGCAGACCGTCCTCGCGGATGACCTCGGCGAGCGACTTGCCCTCGACGAGTTCCATCACGATCCACGGCCGGTCGTCCTCCTCGACCACGTCGAAGACGGTCACGGCACTGTTGTTGCGGATACGCGCGATGGCCTTCGCCTCGCGCAGCGTCCGCGTGATCAGCCGCCGCTTCTCCTCCTCGTCGATGTTGGTCGGAAACCGCAGCTCCTTGACGGCGACCGTGCGTCCGAGGGTCTCGTCCTGCGCCCGCCACACCGTCCCCATGCCGCCGCGGCCGAGCACATCTCCCAGCCGGTACCGCCCGGCGAGGAGACGTGCGCTCTTGTCCGTTCGGGGTGTACCCGCCCGCTCCGCCTCCGACATGCGTCCCCTCATGCAACCCGCCCTGACAGAGCCTTCATTGTCTCTCACCCGACAAGTGCTCGACGCCCAGGGGGCCCCTGACCGCGCCCCGCGGTCCGCCACGCCGGGAGACCCGGTGAGGCGGGCATTCCGCCGCCTTGGAAGATGGGTGTGACAAGGGAGGAACCGCGATGCCACCGGTACGGACGCTTCTGGCCGCCGCCGTGGTTCTGGTCCTCGTCGCGCTGCCCCGGGCCGCCGCGTCGCCGCACACGGCACCGGCGGACGACGCGTTCCTCGCACCGCTGGTCACGCGGGGTGGCGCCCCCGCCGCGGCGCTGCTCGTCCGGGAGGACGACGGCACCCGGTACGCCGAGGCCGGTCAGGACATCGACCGGGCCGACCACTTCCGCGGGGGCAGCGTCACGAAGACCTTCGTCGCGACCGTCGTGCTGCAACTGGCCGCCGAACATCGCCTGTCGCTCACCGACCCCGTGGAGACGTACCTGCCCGGCCTGGTGCGCGGAGCCGGCAACGACGGGCGCGCGCTGACCCTGCGCCACCTGCTGACCCACACCAGCGGCCTGTACGACTTCACCGCGGACACCGGGGGCACCGTCCCCGTGACGCCTCTTCAGGCCGTACGCATCGCGCTCACCCACCCCCCGGCCGACCGCGGCCGCTTCTCCTACTCCAACACCAACTACGTGCTGCTCGGCCTGGTGGTCGAGCGGATTACCGGCCACTCCTACGCCGCCGAGGCCGAACGCCGGCTGATCACTCCCCTGGGTCTCAACGGCACCTCCTTCCCCGGTTCCCGCACTTCTCTCCCCGCGCCGCACGGGCACGCCTACGCCGCCGACGGCGCCGATGTCACCGTCCTCGACCCGCGGGTGGCCGGAGCCGCGGGCGAGCTGGTGACGACCCTCGCCGACCTGGACCGCTTCTACGCGGCGCTCCTCGGCGGCGAACTGCTGTCCCCGCGCTGGCTGCGCGAGATGCTGGACACCCGCGCCGCACACGGCTCGTACGGCATGGGCCTGTTCCCCCGGCGGCTGGACTGCGGCGTGACGGTGTGGGGACATACGGGGCGCATAGCCGGCAGCTATGTGCGCACCGCTGCCACCGTCGACGGCCGTCGTGTCCTGACCTTCCGGGTGAACACGGACGCGGTCGCGTCCCCCGGCCTGGAGCCCGCGTTGCTCGCCGCCGAGTTCTGTCCCCGCACCCGGTAGAACGGCCGGACCTCGCACGGAGATCCCGACTTCCTACACCCGTTCGAGTGAACCCCCGAGCCACCTCCCGGACGGCGGGGTCACAGCGGCAGGATGTCCGGCGCTCCCAGCCGTGCCGCGTCCGCGGTCAGGTCGTCGGGCTGGCGCTGCGACTCCCGTTCGGCCTCCACCCGCTTCTCGTAGTGCTGTACCTCCCGTTCCATCTGGTCCTTGTCCCAGCCCAGCACCGGTGCCATCAGCTCGGCGGCCTCGCGGGCGCTGCGCGTGCCCCGGTCGAAGGTCTCGATGGAGATCCGGGTGCGGCGGGTGAGCACGTCGTCCAGGTGCCGCGCCCCTTCGTGCGAGGCGGCGTACACGATCTCCGCCCGCAGATAGTCGTCGGCGGCCTGCAACGGGTCGCCGAGGGAGGGATCGGCGGCGATCAGCTCCAGCACCTCCTCGGCGTGGGTGCCGTACCGGTTGAGCAGGTGCTCCACGCGCACCACATGAAGCCCGGTCTCGGCGGCGACGCGCGCCCGCGCGTTCCACAGCGCCGGGAAGCCCTCCGCGCCCAGCAGCGGCACCTCCTCGGTGACGCAGTCGGCGACGCGCATGTCGAGCCCGTGCACGGCCTCGTCCACCGCGTCCTTCGCCATCACCCGGTACGTCGTGTACTTGCCGCCCGCCACGACGACCAGGCCCGGCGCCGGGTGGGCGACGGTGTGCTCGCGCGACAGCTTGCTGGTGGCGTCCGACTCGCCGGCCAGCAGCGGCCGCAGCCCCGCGTACACGCCCTGAACGTCGTCCCTGGTCAGCGGCGTCGAAAGGACGGAGTTCACATGCTCAAGGAGGTAGTCGATGTCGGCGCTGGAGGCGGCCGGGTGGGCCTTGTCGAGGTCCCAGTCGGTGTCGGTGGTGCCGATGATCCAGTGCCGGCCCCAGGGGATGACGAACAGCACGGACTTCTCGGTGCGCAGGATCAGCCCGGTGGAGGAGTGGATGCGGTCCTTGGGGACGACGAGGTGGATGCCCTTGGAAGCGCGTACGTGGAACTGGCCGCGCTCCCCCACCAGCGACTGCGTGTCGTCCGTCCACACGCCCGTGGCGTTCACGATCTGCTTGGCCCGGATCTCGTAGGTGCCGCCGGCCTCGACGTCCTCGACGCGGGCGCCGACGACCCGTTCGCCCTCGCGCAGGAATCCGGTGACCCGCGCGCGGTTGGCGACCGGGGCTCCGTAGGAGGCCGCCGTGCGGACGAGGGTCGCGACGAAGCGGGCGTCGTCCATCTGGGCGTCGTAGTACTGGAGCGCGCCGACCAGGGCGTCCTTCTTCAGTGCCGGTGCCACGCGCAGGGCGTGACGGCGGGTCAGGTGCCGGTGGACCGGCAGGCCCCGGCCGTGCCCGCGGGCCATCGACATGGCGTCGTAGAGCGCGACGCCGGAACCGGCGTACAGCCGCTCCCAGCCCTTGTGCTGGAGCGGGTACAGGAACGGCACCGGTTTCACCAGATGCGGGGCGAGCCGCTCCAGCAGCAGACCCCGCTCCTTCAGCGCCTCCCGCACGAGCGCGAAGTCGAGCATCTCCAGGTAGCGCAGACCGCCGTGGATCAGTTTGCTGGAGCGGCTGGAGGTGCCGGACGCCCAGTCGCGCGCCTCGACCAGGCCGGTGGACAGTCCGCGGGTCACGGCGTCGAGGGCCGTGCCCGCGCCCACCACGCCTCCGCCGACGACCAGCACGTCCAGTTCCCGCTCGGCCATGGCCGCGAGCGACTCGGCGCGCTGCGCCGGGCCCAGTGTCGCTGTCCTCACCGCTGCCTCCCGCTGATGACGTCGATCGGTCAGGTCGGCCGCACCCGTCGATCAGGCGAAGCCCGGTTGTTCCCTGTACCCCCCATGCCCGAATTCTGACCGGGTTGCCCGGCTTCAGCCACCACGGGCCGCCGGCCTGTGGACAACCTCCGGGCGGCCGGAGCGGTCGCCGCCGCCGACATCTGGCGAAACTCGACCGACCAATCCCACATATCGGTCATATTTACTCCTAGTCTGACGTTGTGCTCGCCCGTTCTGTCCACAGGGCTTGCGCACCTGTCCCGCTCCGGCTACTGGGAAGGACGGCCCACGCCATGCCCGCAGATCTCGCCGTCATCGGACTCGGCCCCTACGGCCTGCCCCTGGCCCAGGCCGCCATCGCCGCCGGCATCCCCACCCTCGGCTACCGCACCGGCCCCGAGGCCGGCTCCCTGAGCCCCGCCGAGGTGCGCCGGATGCTCGCGGGCGGCTTCCGGACGGCCGCGGGCCCCGCCGAGCTGGGCCGGGTGCGTACGGCGGTCATCTGCGCGCCGACCCCGCCGGGCGGGGACGGCGGCCCCGACCTCGGCCAGGTGGAGGCCGCGGCCCGCACGCTCGCCGCGCACCTGCGACCGCACACCACGGTGATCCTGGAGTCGCCGGTGCGCCCCGGGACGACGGAGGAGTTCCTCCGCCCGGTCCTGGAGGAGGGTTCCGGTCTCCGCGCGGGGCGCGACTTTCACCTCGCGTACTCCCCCAGCCGGGTCGACCCCGGCAATCGCGACTTCACCCCCGCCAACACCCCGAAGGTCATCGGCGGCCTCACCCCGGCCTGCACGGAGTCGGCCGCGGCGTTCTACGGCCGGCTCACCGACAAGGTGGTACGCGCGCGTGGCCCGCGAGAGGCGGAGACGGTGCAGCTCCTGGAGACCAACTTCCGGCACGTGAACATCGCCCTCGTGAACGAGATGTCCGTCCTCTGTCACGACCTCGGCGTCGACCTCTGGGACGTCATCCGCTGCGCGGAGACCAAGCCGTTCGGCTTCCAGACCTTCCGCCCCGGCCCCGGCGTCGGCGGCCACTCCGTCCCCCAGGACCTCACCGGCCACGCCCCCCGCGGCCTGCGCATGGTGGAACTGGCCCAGCAGGTCAACAGTCAGATGCCGCGCTACGTCGTCCAGCGCGCCGCCGCCCTCCTCAACGAGCACGGCAAGTCCGCGCGCGGGGCCCGGGTCCTGCTCCTCGGCGTGACGTACAAGGCCGATCTGGCCGACCAGCAGGCCACCCCGGCACAGGAGGTGGCCGCCCGGCTGATGTCGATGGGCGCCTCGGTCAGCTACCACGACCCGCACATCCCCGCCTGGAACATCCTGGACCGCCCGATCCCCCGCGCCGACTCCCTCTACGAGGCCGCCGCCGACGCGGACCTGACGATCCTGCTCCAGCAGCACCGCACGTACGACCTCCAGGGCCTCTCCGTGAAGGCCCAGCTCCTCCTGGACACACGGGGAGCGACCCCTACGGGGGCGGCGCACCGGTTGTGAAGAGGGGGCGCGCGGAACCCGCCCGTGCCACGGGGTTGGTGGTGGCGGAGGCGGAGGGTGGGTACCGTAGGAACGTGGCGGAGCCCACCGCAGGGGGCACTGCGGCAGGCTCCTGATGGTTCACGGAGTGTCCGCCCCTAGTCCTTGTGGGGGCGGCCGCTCACCATCCGAAAATCCGCAGAATCCACCTCCTCCGGCACTTCACCATCCGCAGACAGATCCGGGCCCTGCGCGCTCCCGCGTCACGCTCTAGTCACGCCCTGAAGGCGCCCTGGAACGCGAAAAGGCCGGTCCGCCCCCTTCTCAGGGAGTGACCGGCCTCCGTGCGGAGCCGTGCGGCCTGGTTACCGCCGGTGCTGCGAGTCCGCCACCGTCACCTCGACGCGCTGGAACTCCTTCAGCTCGCTGTAGCCCGTGGTGGCCATCGCGCGGCGCAGCGCGCCGAAGAGGTTCATCGAGCCGTCGGGGGTGTGGGACGGGCCGGTGAGGATCTCCTCGACCGTGCCCACCGTGCCGAGGTCGACCTTCTTGCCGCGCGGCAGCTCCTCGTTGACGGCCTCCATGCCCCAGTGGTGGCCCTTGCCCGGCGCGTCGGTGCCGCGCGCGAGCGGGGAGCCCATCATCACCGAGTCGGCACCGCAGGCGATCGCCTTGGGCAGGTCGCCGGACCAGCCGACGCCGCCGTCCGCGATGACGTGCACGTACCGGCCGCCGGACTCGTCCATGTAGTCACGGCGGGCCGCCGCCACGTCCGCGACGGCGGTGGCCATCGGGACCTGGATGCCCAGCACGTTGCGCGTGGTGTGCGCGGCGCCGCCGCCGAAGCCGACGAGGACGCCCGCCGCGCCGGTCCGCATCAGGTGCAGGGCCGCGGTGTAGGTGGCGCAGCCGCCGACGATCACCGGGACGTCCAGCTCGTAGATGAACTGCTTCAGGTTCAGCGGCTCGGCGGCGCCGGAGACGTGCTCCGCGGAGACGGTCGTGCCGCGGATGACGAAGATGTCCACGCCCGCGTCGACGACGGCCTTGGAGAACTGGGCGGTGCGCTGCGGGGAGAGCGCGGCGGCGGTGACCACGCCCGAGTCGCGCACCTCCTTGATCCGCTGCCCGATCAGCTCCTCGCGGATGGGCGCGGCGTAGATCTCCTGGAGGCGGCGTGTCGCGGTCTCCGCGTCGAGGCCGACGATCTCGTCGAGCAGCGGCTGCGGGTCCTCGTACCGCGTCCAGAGCCCTTCGAGGTTGAGGACGCCGAGGCCACCCAGCTCGCCGATGCGGATCGCGGTGGCCGGGGAGACGACCGAGTCCATGGGCGCCGCCAGGAACGGCAGCTCGAAGCGGTAGGCGTCGATCTGCCAGGCGATCGAGACCTCCTTCGGGTCCCGCGTACGGCGGCTGGGGACGACGGCGATGTCGTCGAAGGCGTACGCCCGGCGGCCGCGCTTGCCGCGCCCGATCTCGATCTCAGTCACGTCTGTGGCCTTTCCCTCATGCGTTGCAGCGCTTCCCAGTATCCCCGACGCACAGAACGAGGGCGGCCCCGGTTGCTCCGGGGCCGCCCTCGACCGGCGCGTCGGCTACTTGCGGCTGTAGTTCGGCGCCTCGACGGTCATCTGGATGTCGTGCGGGTGGCTCTCCTTGAGGCCGGCGGAGGTGATCCGCACGAACCGGCCCTTGGACTCCATCTCCTCGATCGTCTCCGCGCCGACGTAGCCCATGGTCTGGCGCAGGCCGCCGACGAGCTGGTGCAGCACGTTGGCCAGCGGGCCGCGGTAGGGCACCTGGCCCTCGATGCCCTCGGGCACGAGCTTGTCGTCGGAGGCGACCTCGGCCTGGAAGTAGCGGTCCTTGGAGTACGACTTCGCCTGGCCGCGGGATTGCATCGCGCCCAGCGAACCCATGCCGCGGTAGGACTTGAACTGCTTGCCGTTGATGAACTGCAGCTCGCCCGGCGACTCCTCGCAGCCCGCGAGGAGGCTGCCCAGCATCACGGTGTCGGCGCCGGCGGCCAGCGCCTTGCCGATGTCGCCGGAGTACTGCAGGCCGCCGTCGCCGATCAGCGGGACCCCGGCCTCGCGGGCCGCGAGGGACGCCTCGTAGATGGCGGTGACCTGCGGGACGCCGATGCCGGCGACCACGCGGGTGGTGCAGATCGAGCCGGGGCCGACACCCACCTTGATGCCGTCCACACCGGCGTCGATGAGCGCCTGGGCGCCGTCGCGGGTGGCGATGTTGCCGCCGATGACGTCGACGCCGACGCTCGACTTGATCTTCGCCATCCAGCTCAGCGCGTTGCTGTTGTGGCCGTGCGAGGTGTCGACGACGAGGAAGTCCACGCCGGCCTCGGCGAGCGCCTGGGCCCGGTCGAGCGCCTCGGGGCTGGCGCCCACGGCGGCGCCGACGATGAGCCGGCCCTCGGCGTCCTTCGCGGCGTGCGGGTACTGCTCGGCCTTGACGAAGTCCTTGACGGTGATCAGGCCCTTGAGGACACCGGCGTCGTCGACCAGCGGAAGCTTCTCGATCTTGTGGCGGCGCAGCAGCTCCATGGCGTCGACGCCGGAGATGCCGACCTTGCCGGTGACCAGCGGCATCGGCGTCATGACCTCGCGCACCTGCCGGGCGCGGTCGGTCTCGAAGGCCATGTCACGGTTGGTGACGATGCCGAGCAGCTTGCCGGAGCCGTCGGTGACCGGCACGCCGCTGATGCGGAACTTGGCGCACAGCGCGTCGGCCTCGCCGAGGGTCGCGTCCGGGCCGATGGTGATGGGGTTGGCCACCATGCCGGACTCGGAGCGCTTGACCAGGTCGACCTGGTTGGCCTGGTCCTCGATGGAGAGGTTGCGGTGCAGCACGCCGACGCCGCCCTGGCGGGCCATCGCGATCGCCATGCGGGACTCGGTCACCTTGTCCATCGCCGCCGAGAGCAGCGGGATGCTGACCCGGACGTTGCGCGAGACACGGGACGAGGTGTCGACCGCGTTCGGGAGCACCGCGGAGGCGCCCGGCAGCAGCAGCACGTCGTCGTAGGTCAGCCCGAGTGTCGCGAATTTACCGGGCACTCCGTCGACGTTCGCAGTCATGACACCTTCCCCAAATGGCCTTGATCGGTGCGGATGTCCATGCTAACGGGAAGTGAGGGTGGCTCATTCCACGATCAAGGACACTCATGACCACCGTATGTTCGTACGAAAGACATGGGCCGTCTGTTCAACGAAGCCACCAGCGCCCGCTCGACGGGCCATTACTGCTCCGCCAGGGCCCGCAGCCTGCTCAGCGCGCGGTGCTGCGCCACGCGGACGGCACCGGGTGACATTCCCAACATCTGCCCGGTCTCCTCGGCCGTGAGCCCCACGGCGATGCGCAGCAGGAGCAGCTCCCGCTGGTTGTCGGGGAGGTTGGCCAGGAGTTTCTTGGCCCACTCGGCGTCGCTGCTGAGCAGGGCGCGCTCCTCGGGGCCGAGCGAGTCGTCCGGGCGCTCGGGCATCTCGTCGGACGGCACGACCGTGGAGCCGGGCCCGCGCATGGCGGCGCGTTGCAGGTCGGCGACCTTGTGGGCGGCGATGGCGAAGACGAACGCCTCGAAGGGGCGGCCGGTGTCCTTGTAGCGGGGCAGTGCGAGGAGCACCGCTACACAGACCTCCTGGGCGAGGTCCTCGACGAAGTGACGCGCGTCGCCGGGCAGCCGGGACAGGCGGGTGCGGCAGTAGCGCAGCGCCAGCGGATGGACATGGGCGAGCAGGTCGTGCGTGGCCTGCTCGTCCCCGTCTACGGCGCGGTGGACGAGCGCACCGACTGTTCCCCCTTGTCCGGGGGCCGTCTCGTCGTCGCGCATCGGTCCATGGTGCCCTGCCGCTGTCGCGTCCGCTCCACCGCGCCCGTTGTTGTGCACCGAAGCGTTATGAGCAGGTGCGCCGGAAGCCATGCCCTGCGCCCTCCCCTCCCGCTCGACCGACTCGTCCCCGAGGAACTCCACACCTCAAGGATGCGGCATCGGCGCCGAAACGAGCAGCGGGCACCCGGCGGTTCACCTTGTCACCCCCGCTCACCTGGCGGTAAGCGGGGTTCGCCGCACTGCCGTCGCATCCCGTGGGTCTCCGCCTCACGGGGGTGTCCTAGCGGACCAGGCCCCACCGGAAACCGAGCGCCACCGCGTGTGCCCGGTCCGAGGCGCCGAGCTTCTTGAAGAGCCGCCGGGCATGGGTCTTGACGGTGTCCTCGGAGAGGAACAGCTCACGTCCGATCTCCGCGTTGGAACGGCCGTGGCTCATGCCCTCCAGGACCTGGATCTCACGCGCGGTGAGCGTGGGCGCGGCACCCATCTCGGCCGAGCGCAGCCGCCGCGGGGCGAGCCGCCAGGTCGGGTCGGCGAGGGCCTGGGTGACCGTGGCGCGCAGTTCGGCGCGCGAGGCGTCCTTGTGCAGGTAGCCACGGGCGCCGGCGGCGACCGCGAGGGCCACCCCGTCGAGGTCTTCGGCGACCGTGAGCATGATGATCCGTGCGCCCGGGTCGGCGGAGAGCAGCCGCCGTACGGTCTCGACACCGCCCAGACCGGGCATGCGCACGTCCATCAAGATCAGGTCGGAGCGGTCGGCACCCCAGCGGCGGAGGACTTCCTCGCCGTTGGCGGCCGTCGTCACGCGCTCGACGCCGGGCACGGTCGCGACCGCGCGGCGGAGCGCCTCCCGGGCGAGCGGGGAGTCGTCGCAGACGAGGACGGATGTCATGGCTGTCCTCCGCGGCTCTCACAGCTGCTGCGCGTCACCTTGAGCCTCCAGGCTGGTACGAAATCGTCACCTGTGCGGTCACCGTCTCGGACGCCCGCCCGAGCGCTTGTTCCTTCAACCGCCTCCGCACTCTCAACGACGGTCACTCGAAAGAGTTACGGGGCTGTGTGTCGTCTTCGGCACTCTACGTGAGGGGACGGACACGTTGCAGTCACGCGCGGGAGACCCTCAAGCTTTCATCACAACCTATGCCCCATTTAGCCGCTTTTCTTCCACTTCAGCGGTGTCTGCCACTAGATTCGCAAAGAGTCATATTTTCATCTCCTTAGATCGTAGTTGTGCGATCGTGGAAGCTGGATCCCGGCATCCACCCATATCGGTTACAAGGGGTCACGCAATGGCAGACTTCTCCCGCCTTCCCGGACCTAACGCGGACCTGTGGGACTGGCAGCTGCTGGCTGCCTGCCGCGGAGTGGACAGTTCGCTCTTCTTCCACCCCGAGGGCGAGCGCGGAGCGGCCCGGAGTGCCCGTGAGACCTCGGCCAAGGAGGTCTGCATGAGATGTCCGGTCCGCGCCGAGTGCGCGGCGCACGCGCTGGCGGTGCGCGAGCCGTACGGCGTGTGGGGCGGACTGACCGAGGACGAGCGCGAGGAACTCATGGGCCGGGCGCGCAACCGGCTGGTGCCCGCGGCGTCGGCGGCCGGCACCGACGTCTCCGGCCACGAGTGAAGCGAAACGTTTTTCCGCAAAACGCCTGTGGGGACGTGCGTACAGGACGCCTGCGGCTCACGTGCGTACGAGACGCCTGCGGCTCACGTGCGTACGCGCGCGTGGCCGTCAGTGGCCCGCCGCCCGCTCCAGTTCGTCCAGCGTGGCCGCCACGGCCGGTACCTGCGCCAGGTCGGGCAGCGTGAGCGCGACGATCTCCCGCCGCACCGCCGGCTCCAGCCGCACCGTGCGCGCCCCGCGCGGCCGTACGGAGTCGACGGCGAGCTGGGGCAGTACGGCGACTCCGAGACCGGCGCCGACCAGGCCGACGACGGCCGGGTAGTCGTCGGTGGCGAAGTCGATGCGCGGCGAGAACCCGGCCGCCTCGCAGACCTCGACCAGCTGGCCTCGGCAGCGCGGGCAGCCCGCGATCCACGGCTCGCCGGCCAGTTCCCCGATGGCCACGGACTCCGCGTCCGCCAGCCGGTGCGCCTCGGGCACCAGCGCCACGAGCCGGTCGTCGAGGAGCGGCCGCACGACGAGGTCCTCCCACTCCCCGGCGCCCGCCGCGCCGCCGTAGCGGAAGCTGAGCGCCACGTCGCAGTCGCCCTCGCGCAGCAGCGTGACCGAGGCCGGCGGTTCGGCCTCCTCCAGGGAGACGCGGGTGCCGGGGTGGGCGGCGCGCAGCGCGGCCAGGGCGGTGGGTACGAGGGTGGAGCTGCCGCTGGGGAAGGAGACGAGGCGGACCCGGCCGGCCCGCAGTCCGGCGATGGCGGCGACCTCCTCCTCGGCGGCGGTGAGCCCGGCGAGGATGCCCGCGGCGTGCCGGACCAGGGCCTCGCCGGCCTGGGTCAGCCGCATGTCGCGGGGGCCGCGGACGAGCAGCGGGGTGCCGACGGACGCCTCCAGGGCCTTCATCTGCTGGCTGACGGCGGGCTGGGTGCAGCCCAGCGCGCGGCCCGCCGCGGAGAAGGAGCCGGTCGCGGCCACGGCGCGCAGCACACGGAGATGACGAGCTTCGATCACACGATCGAGGATAAGCGACGCTTTGATCGGATCGCGAAAAACGCGTCGACGCTTTGACCGCGATCTCTTACCGTTTCTCCATGAAGCTTCAGTCTGTGAACGTGGGCCGGCCGGTGTCCGTGCCGTACTCCGACCATCCGCAAGGGGTGACCGGCATCGACAAGCGGCCGGTCCGGGGGCCGGTGCGGATCGCGGCGCCGGGACCGGACGGCGCGAGCGGCGTGGCCGGGGACGCGGTGTGCGACACCCGCTTCCACGGCGGCGCCGACCAGGCGGTGTACGCGGTGGCCCGCGAGGACCTCGACGGCTGGGAGCGCGAGCTGGGGCGGTCGCTGTCCGACGGCGTGTTCGGCGAGAACCTCACCACCGTGGGCGTGGACGTCTCGGGCGCGCTGATCGGCGAGCGCTGGCGGATCGGCGGCGAGGTGCTGCTCGAGGTGACCAGCGGACGAGTTCCCTGCCGGACGTTTCAGGGCCACCTGGGTGAGAAGCAGTGGGTGAAGCGGTTCACGCGGGCGGTGACGCCGGGCGCGTACCTGCGGGTGATCGAACCCGGTGAGGTGCGGGCGGGCGACCCGGTCGAGATCGTGTACCGGCCGGGCCACGAGGTGACGGTCGCGATGCAGTTCCGCGCGGTGACCACCGAGCGGGAGCTGCTGCCCCGGCTGCTGGCGGCGGGCGACGCGCTGCACCCGCGGGCGCGGGAGAAGGCGCGGGCGTACGCCGAGGGGCTGCGGGCGGAGGCCGTCCCGGCCGTCCCGTCGCCCTGACAAGCGGGGCCTGTCGTCCCTTCACCGGCGCTTCACCGGTCGAAGGCTCGGTGAGCGATCCGGACGGTGCCGGTCCGGGTCACTAACCTTGCGCCATGACAACGGCATTGATTACGGGATCGACGTCAGGCATCGGCGCCGCCTTCGCGCGGCGGCTGGCGGCCGGCGGACACGACCTGGTGCTGGTCGCCCGCGACACCGAGCGGCTGCGGGCGCAGGCCACCGAGCTGCACGACCGGCACGGCATCGAGGCCGAGGTCCTGACGGCCGACCTGGCCGAGGACCGGGGCATCGAGACGGTGGCCGCCCGGCTGGGCGACGGCAGGAGCCCGGTCGACCTGCTGATCAACAATGCCGGTTTCGGCAACAAGGGCCGTTTCCTCGACGTGTCCATGGCCGATGAGCTGCGGATGCTCAAGGTGCACTGCGAGGCGGTGCTGCGGCTGACGTCGGCGGCGACGGAGGCGATGCGCGAGCGCGGCCGGGGCGGCGTGGTGAACGTGGCCTCGGTCGCGGCGTTCGTCCCGCGCGGCACGTACGGCGCGTCCAAGGCGTGGGTCGTGCAGTTCACCCAGGGCGTGGCGAAGGACCTGGCCGGCAGCGGCGTACGGCTGATGGCGCTGGCTCCCGGCTTCGTGCGTACGGAGTTCCACTCCCGGGCCGGGATGGGCACGGACAACATCCCGAACTGGATGTGGCTGGACGCCGACAAGCTGGTCGCGGCGGCCCTCGACGACCTGGCCCGGGGCAAGTCGCTGTCGATCCCGGACGCCCGGTACAAGGCGCTGCTGGGCGCGGCGAAGCTGGTGCCGCGCGGGGTGCTGGGCTCGATCAGCTCGCGGACGGGGCGGAAGTACGGGCCCCGGTAGCGGGAGTACGCCCCGGCGACGGAAGTACGGGCCCCGGTAGCCGAGGGGCGCCCGTGACCGTGAGCATCCTTGGTGACTCCTGTGCGGCTTGTGTGACGTCCCGTCGGCGGACCTGGGTGACGCACAGCGACGGGTGATAGCGAAGGAGGATGCACGAGGGCCCGATCACGACGACCAGCGGGAGCGGCGGGGCGCCGGAGGTGGTGCCGCCCGGTGTGCGCCCGCCGCTGATACCCCGGCAGAGAACGGGGTCGCGACCGGCGGCGTCCGCCGCCTTCCGCCCCGACATCGAGGGGCTGCGGGCGCTCGCCATCGGCCTGGTGCTGCTGTACCACGCCGGGGTCACCCGGCTGGCCGGCGGTTACGTCGGCGTCGACGTCTTCTTCGTCATCTCCGGCTTCCTCATCACCGGCCTGCTGGTGCGGGAGCTGCGCCGCTCCGGCCGGGTCTCGCTCACCGGCTTCTACGCCCGGCGGATGCGGCGGCTGCTGCCGTCGGCGCTGGCGGTGCTGGCAGCGGTCGTCACGGCGGCCTGGCTGCTGGTGCCGCCGGCCGATCAGCGCGGCGTCTTCCTGGACGTGGTCGCCGCGGCGCTCTACGTCGTCAACTGGCGGCAGGCCGCGGAGGCCGTCGACTACTCGGCGCTGGGCACCGCGGCCAGCCCGGTCCAGCACTTCTGGTCGCTGGCGGTCGAGGAACAGTTCTACGTGGTGTGGCCGCTGCTGCTGGTCGCGGTGGCGTGGTGGTGCCGCCGCCGGGGCCGCGACGTCCGGCCGTGGCTGGCCGGGACCCTGACGGTGACCGCGGCCGTCTCCTTCCTCTACGCGCTCACCCTCACCCGTGAGGCGGCCGGGGCGGCGTACTTCTCCACCGGCACCCGGTACTGGGAACTGGCGGCCGGCGGGCTGCTCGCGCTGGTGCCGGCCGGGTGGTGGCGGCGGGTGCCGCGCCGGGCGGCCGGGGCGGCGGGGCTC